>DASCOC010000099.1:0-2487 GCA_036011805.1 Rhodospirillales bacterium | reverse complement strand
CGTAGGAATCCAGGACAACCTTGACTTCGTTGACGGTCGACAAAGCTTCCAGGGATTTGGCGTCGGCTATGGCGGTGGATTTCTTTTTCCCCGGATAACGGGCGTGAATCTCCCACCGATTCCCCTGCTTGACGAGGACTTCATAAGCGATGTCGCGTTTCTTGCTTACCATGCCATTGCCGGGAATTCGATCCCAGGTCGGTAGCCATCGGGGAACATACGCCCAATCGTCAACAATGTGTACTGTCGAGAAATCCAAAGAGTAGTGTCAAGAATAGCATGAAATGATGTTAGCGGCCACAAGACCGCCGCCAAGAAAAGAAAAACAGGATATGCCGTCAAGACGCTTTATTGGTATCGATTTCTTCCTCGCCACCGGCATCCTCGTTCCAGACCACTTCATAAAGCGTAAGCTCGTTTTCGAACCCTTTCATGGCATAACCACCTCGGTCGACAAACTCCAGGTCCTTGCCGGCGCATATGCCGCGGACAATTTCGGAGACGAAGATTTGTTCGGTCTTGGCTTTGTCGACGATGCGGGCGGCGAGCTGAACGGTGGTGCCGAATAGATCATTGTCCTCGGCGATGGGTTCGCCGGCGTTGATGCCGATCTTGATGTGCAAAGGCAGGTCGGGATTGCCCTTGTTGTGGACAGCCACATTGGTCTGCATGATCTTGGCCGCCTCGACACCGTTCGACGTCGTCGGAAACGAGGCCATGATGCCGTCGCCGGTATGCTTGATTTCTCTGCCGCCGAATTGGGTCAAGGCATCACGGACCACGCGGCGCACCACTTGCTGGGCGACGGCGTCGCCCATTGACTGGGTGAGGGCGGTGGAGCCCACCATATCGGTGAACATGACCGTGATCGGCCCTGTCGTTTCTTCCTTGGGCTTAGGTTTGTTCCATTCTTCGAGAGCCATTTTCATATGCTTGGTCGCCGCCACCTCGTCGGTGAGAAAGGTGTTCATGGCGTTGCGGCCGGCCTGGAACATCTGCATGTAGCGGGCATCGGAGAGCAGATACTCCTCGTATTTGGCGGCGAAACTCTCGGCGTTCGATTTATTGAAACCCATGATCTGGACACCGGCGCTGAGAATCTTTGAAGCCGAGCGGGGATCCAGGCGACGCTTGTGGCCGAGGATGTCGCAGGCGCCGGAAAGAAGCAGGTTGACGCCGAATTTGTTGAAGCTGTCCATATTCTTGTTGTCATCCTGGATCTGCTGCAAGGTCTGGCCGAGGAATTTCACCATTACGGTCTTTTGCCTTTCGGCGTAAGACGAAAGCCGGTCGGCATCCTTGGATTTATCCTTTTCAGGCTTCTCGGATTCGTCCGCCCGAGGTTTCGTGTCATTTTCAGCCTCAAGAACATCGCCTTGCCGAGCCGTGGCGTTTTTGTCTTCCTTCGATGGTTCCGGCTTTTGCTCGCCGGGGGTTTCTTTTTTCTTCCCGTTTTCCCGGCTTTCCTTCAAAGCTTTTTGCGAGGCGGCGGCGGCGGCGTCCGCCTTGCCGGACGTTTTGGCCTTGACGCCGCCGCCATGACGTTTCGGCGACGGTCGCGGGCGGGTGGACCTCGCCGCTGACTGTAACATGGACCAACCCGGAGCCGCTTGCCCTTCATGGCCCGCCGATTCCAAATGGGTTTTCGCCATCAAGGAACGCACCATGGGCGTCGCAATGGCCAGAAAAACAAAGAGGAAAATAGACAAAAGGACGAGGGTCCGAATGTTGGTGCTCGAATGCATCCCAAATAACGTGCTGTCGCTGATGAATGGAAATGCCAGCGCCGTCGTTACCGTGGCAACGATGACGCTGATCAAGATGATAAACAGCACCTTTACCAGGACAGCGCTGAACGTGTCCTTCTTGCTTTTTTTCATTTTCCGGGATGGGGAGGGACGGGATCCCTCTGTATCTTCGAGGGCGGCCGCCCCAGTCCTCGGCGCTTTCCGCCTCGCCGAGCTCCCGCCGGCGGCGGACGGCGGTCCCGGCTCGGCCCTTCCACCACCTTTGCCCGGGGACGAGCTTTTTGGACCTGGACTCTGATAGACGACGATTTCTTGGCAAAGGCCTGTTTCGATTTCGTAGGATTCTTTGATGACCTTGACGGCTTCGACGCTTGCCAACTGATCGAGGACCTTGGCCTCATGAGTGGCGGCATCCTGTTTCTGCCCCGAATGACGGGCGTGAATCTCCCATCTGCCCTTCTGCCGGACATGGACTTCGTAAGTGATTTCGCGGCTAGCCATGTCATCTCCGGTGAGACGGCCACAAGCACAAAGCCACGGGAAAGCGCGCCGTTCCTTATCCCCCCCCCGTGCTGTGTCCGTATCGCTTCCTTTAAGGAAGTGATCTTACAAAAAGTATTAAAAAAACTAAAAGATATCGGATACCGCGGCCAAAATTCATTTTGACCGAAACCGGATAAGACTCAATAAAACATGCCATTCGCTGCCTGCGTCGCCGCGCCATTGGCCATCGCTAGCC
>DASCOC010000098.1:0-5936 GCA_036011805.1 Rhodospirillales bacterium | reverse complement strand
TATAAACACCCAAAGGGATAACTTACGGCCAGCGATAAAGTAATCGCTGGCTGTTTTTGCCATTTGTGCGCTCCGCCAGCACCAATAAATACAGTAGACCCAATAGAGCACCACAAATATGAACAACCATACAATTTTTGCTTCCAAGACTAATCTCCCCTTTCTGTCCTATTTCTGCCGGTCCCAGCAGAACGACTCGGTCAAGACCGGGTCTTTCAAAAGACGCAAATCAAAGGGTTCCGCGAGACCATCCCACGCAACCCCCAGAATTAGGCGACTAAATAAACAGAATCGATATTTCCCCCAACCTTATCGGCTTTTATATTACTGCCTCGCAATAAAACTCTGCCGCCCCCGAAAACGGAGCGGCATGGCAAACACTGTCAACGACAGGATAAAGATTCCCCTAAAACCCTCATGTTTCCCCGCGTCTTATTGCGCATACTTTATCGCCTGTGCTTCCTCCGATTCCCTGGAACCGAATCCCTTCGAATCAGAGTTGCAGACTTACTACCATATTTGGCGACTCCCGTACAACATCTGAAGCCCTGCGTTGGTGAAATACTGGTATTATTTCTATTGACATTAACCTTTCTTAAGATTTTTCAAAGGGTGGATGAGCGGGATGTACGGGCTTAAATGGCCGTCACCGCGTCTGATCGTTGATCTCGAGAATGTGATACCTTAATACCCCGATTCCCCGCCCTTAAGGGTCGGTACTTGAATAATACCTAAAGGGTCGGTACTTGATAATACGGAGCAAACGTGGAATCCCGAATCGCCATTTTCGGCAAACTGGTCAGAGACTTCATGCGCGACGTGCCCCTGGCGGTGCCGATGGCCACGGCCTTGGGCGAGGCGGTCGAGCGGATGGAAAGCGCCAATGCATCGAGCGCCACCGTCACCGATGCCGAAGGCTGCCCCGTCGGCATCGTCACCGAACAGGACATCACCCGGCGCGCCGCCTTCAAGCTGGACGCCTCCACCCCCGTAGATGCGATCATGACGGCGCCGGTCTCCATTATCCTTGAGGACGAATACCTGTATTACGCCATCGCCCGCATGCGCCGGCGAAACCTGCGCCATATGCCCGTCGTTGACGGCGAAAGGCGGCTTTGCGGCATGTTGAACCTGCATGACGCGCTGGCCGCGGTCTCGGAAACCCAGATGAGGCAGATCGACATCCTGACCAGGGATGAAAGCATCGACGGCCTGAAGCTGATCAAGGCGGCGCAAGTGGAATTGGCCGACCAGCTGCTGGGGGATAATCTGCCGGCGACGGAAATCCAGGCCCTGCTGACCCACATCAATAACGATATCTACCGGCGCATTGTCGACCTGAACATCGGCAATATGGATGTTGATGGCTTCGGTGCGGCGCCGGTGGGCTTTTCCGTCATCGTGATGGGGTCGGGCGGGCGCGGCGAGAACTTCCTGTTCCCGGACCAGGACAACGGCTTCATCCTCGAAGACTACCCCGACGAGCGCCATACCGAAATCGACGCCTGGTTCATCGAGTTGGGCGAACGCATGACCCGCGACCTGAATGAAGTCGGGCTGCCGTTGTGCAAGGGTTTCGTCATGGCCACCAATCCCCTGTGGCGCAAGACCATCAGCCAGTGGAAAGAACAGGTCAGCCTGTGGAGTCACAAGCGCAACGTGACGGCGCTCCGGCTATGCGACATCTTTTTCGATTTCCGCGCCGTTTGGGGTGAGGCGGACATGGCCCGGGACCTTCGCGGCTTCGTCACCAAGACCGCCAGCACCAACCCGTCGTTCCTGCTCGAAATGCACGCCGACGATACCGAACACCAAGTCGCCCTGGGATGGTTCGGGCGCCTGCTCACCGACCAGGAAGACAATGGCCACAAGGGCCAGATGAACCTCAAGCACACCGGCACCCTGCCGCTGGTGGAAGCCATGCGCCTGTTGGTCTTACGCGAAGGGATCGAAGCGATTTCGACGCTGGAGCGCATGGACGCGCTTATGGACAAAGGCGTCCTCAACAACGACGAACACGATTATCTTGCCGGTGCATACCGGCACATCTCGCACATGCTGCTTCGCCAACAGATCGCCGATTTCAAGAGCGGGCGCAAGGTCACCAACTTCGTCTCCCCGAAAACGCTAAGCCAACGCGAACGCAACATGCTGGTGGATGGCTTCAAGGCCATCCGGGCGCTCCGGCAACGGGTCCATAGCGAGTTCACCGGCGAAATTTTCTAGAACTGTTTTTGCCGTTCGCGCACGTGGGAAATCCGGCTCGACACCTGGATCGCCTGACCCAGCGTGCGAACGCCGCGTGTTTCCAACATCGACAGCATGCGCAGGAACACCGCCGCCGTCGCCAGGCTGTCACCCAGCGCGGTGTGGCGGCCTTCGACGGTGACGCCCAGCCGTTCGGCGATGGCGTCGAGACCGTGGTTCGCGGATTCCGGCTCCAGGAACACCGACAGCAACAACGAATCCAGAACCAGATGGTCGAAGACGATGCCCGTTTCCCTCTCTTTCAGCTTCAGGAATTTCATGTCGAAGGCGGCGTTATGGGCCACCAGCACCACATCGCCGATGAAATCCCTGAATTCCGGCAACACGTCTTTGATCGGCGCTTCTCCCCGGACCATGTCCTCGGTGATGCCGTGAAAGCGGATCGACGCCCTGGGGATATCGCGGCCGGGATTGACCAGGCGGGAGAACGCCTCACCGGTTTTGATCTCGCCGCCGACGATGCGAACCCCGGCGATGGAAATGATTTCATCGCCGTGGGACGGCCGAAGCCCGGTAGTTTCGGTATCGAAGACGACGAATGTCAGCGACTTCAGGTCCCGCCCGCCCAATTCTTCTAAGTGCTTGGGATGGTCGTAGATGTCAAAGTTGGTGTATTCGGGCCGCGACGGCAGACTGTTCTTGTCAAACGCCCGCGCCGCCAGCAATCGGTCCACCGCCAACCAGAAGCCGCCGACCAGGATGACCACGACCACGGCCCCGGTACCATGCCCGCCGGCGCCCAAAAAAAACCACGCGCCCCAGACAACCGCCAGCATCGCCGACCCCAGCCCAAAAAACGCCAACATCACCAGGCGGCGCAAGGGCATGGTCTTAAAGACATCCAAGTGGTCCAAGGAGTCCCTCCCGGCCTGTTCAAATCCTCCAATACTTTAGCACCAAGCACGCCGGAAACGCACGGGCGCAACCGCCGGGCCAAGGATAGATAAAGCAAATAAAAACGGCGGCAGGATAAAATCCGCCGCCGTTTTATTTGTTTAAGCTTCGTCGCCTAGCTGGTTGCAATTCCGATAGCAATCAAAACCGCGAACGCGGCTACGATAAAAACCACCGACGGAATTTTAATCTTTTTGGTTTCTTCGGGCATTTATTGTTCTCCGACATTCAATAATAAGGCCGGCGGCGCCATCGAAAAAATGCCCCTGCCGGCCACGGTTGATTTTTTAAGACCGGTTAAAAGACCTTTTCCGGTTTGCTCTGTCAACCCAAAATACCCTGGGTCAGGGATGAAGCTGCGGATGGCCCAACAAGGGCATTTGTCAGAGTATGATAATCATATCGTGAGCAACCCTATTTCTGATGCTTCTCCACCGTTACGTCTTCTCCCGCTTCTCGAACGCCGCTATCCATTCGCGGGCCAACCGCTCTGCCTCCGCAATCTGGGCGGAGGTCATTCTGTTAACGAGGTAATCGCGGTCACGTACGGATTTACGGCGTTTCCGGCCGGGCGGGTGGTGCGCGGCCGCGAGGTCGAACCACTTGTGCGCCTGCACATCGTCCTGCTGAACGCCGTCGCCGTTGCCGTACATCATACCGAGGTTATTCAGGGCTTCGGCGAAGCCTTTCTCGGCGGACAGCCGCCACCACTTCACCGCCTCCGTGTAGTTCTGCCTCACGGCCCGGCCTTTGTAGTACATCAAGCCGAGGTTGAATTGCGACAGGGGGTTGCCCTGCTCGGCGGCTTTCCTGGCGGCGTCAAAGCCGGGTTTGAGGAAGAAGCCGGAGATAGCGGATAGGAGGCCTGTCATGCCCATATTTAATATCCGGTTGGCGGATACCGTCAAGGCGGGGTTTGAACGTGATATAGGCTTTCGTCCTGACGGGCGTCATGGTTTCGTGTATAATCATGGACATGACGTACTTGTTTAGCTTGTGTCTTCTGATTTTGGCTTTGTGGCTGGCATCCGAGATTGTGGGCAGGGATTTGTCGAGCCCCGCGCCCAAGGATCCCTTTAGGCTGGACCGTTTTCGCAAGGGCGAAAGGGCCCCGGACCCGTAACCCCCGTCCGTAAGTCTGCTTCCGGCTAGGAAGCGAAGTCGGTGCGTCTGCCGTTTGACGGCAAGAGGCGACAACCCGGGGCGGAAACTACCCCAGCAAAGTAGTATACTCCAAATCTCACTTACCCACGCGTTGGGAGGCAGGGGATGTTGCAGCGGTGGTGGTTCTGGAGCGTGCTCGGCGTCGTCTTTGCCGTCGCCGCCGAGCACGCTCAACATCCAAGTGCCCGACCAGCACTTCATCCAGTGGGTGCTTTTCATCCTCGCCGTGGTCTGCTTCATCCTCGCAATCACCGCCTGGGATCGGCGAAAACGGACCCGTGGCGACGACCCATAAAGTTCCGCTCAGTCAGCCGGCGCCAAAAAAACCACGCGCCCCAGACCACCGCCAGCAGCGCCGCGCCCAGCCCCAGGAACGCCAACATCACTAGGCGGCGCACGGGCATGGTCTTAAAGACATTCAGGTGGTCCAAGGCCCCCTCCCGGCCTTTACAAAACCGCCATTATTCTAGCACCTTGCGGACCGGTAACGCACGGGTGCAGCTTCGCGTTGCGAAGCCCGCGCCGGTGCGGTATCAATCCGCCCAATTCCCCGGAACCACACCCCCGGATCCCAATTTCTAGACCCATTCGGAGACACCATGGCGGCCTATAAATACTCCTATGTAATGAAAAACCTGAAGAAATCGTTCCCCGGCGGTCGCGATATCCTGAAGGGCATCACCCTGTCGTTCCTGCCCGATGTCAAAATCGGCGTGTTGGGCGTCAACGGCGCCGGTAAATCGACGCTGTTGAAGATTATGGCCGGCAAGGACAAGGAGTTTACCGGCGAGGCCTGGGCCGCGGAAGGCGTCCGCGTCGGCTACCTGGAACAGGAACCGGACCTGGACCCCAGCAAGGACGTCGAAGGCAACGTCATGGAAGGCCTCGGCGAGGCCAAGCAAATGCTCGACAAGTTCAACGAGATTTCGGCCCGCTTCGCCGAGCCCATGGACGACGACGAGATGACGGCGCTGCTCGCCGAACAGGGTGAATTGCAGGAAAAAATCGACGCCAGCAACGGCTGGGAACTGGAACGCACCATCGAAATCGCCATGGATGCGCTGCGCTGCCCGCCTGGCGATGCCGACGTCACCACGTTATCGGGCGGCGAACGTAGGCGCGTGGCGTTGTGCCGTTTGTTGCTGGAAAAACCGGAAATCCTGCTGCTCGATGAACCGACCAACCACCTGGACGCGGAATCGGTGGCGTGGCTGGAACACTACCTGGAAGCATATACCGGCACCGTGATGATCGTCACCCATGATCGCTATTTCCTGGATAACGTCACCGGCTGGATTCTGGAACTGGACCGCGGTCAGGGCATTCCCTACGAAGGCAACTATTCTTCGTGGCTGGAACAAAAGGAAAAGCGGCTGGGCCAGGAATCGCGCGAGGAATCGGCCCGCCAACGCACCCTGAAGCACGAACTGGAATGGATTCGGTCATCGCACCGCGCCCGGCAGACCAAATCCAGGGCCCGCATCACGGCCTATGACGACCTGTTGGCCAAGTCCCAGGAACAACGCACCGGCAAGGCCCAGATCGTCATCCCGCCGGGGCCCCGGCTCGGCGGCCTGGTCATCGAGGCGAAAGGGGTTTCCAAGGCGTAT
>DASCOC010000097.1:0-7554 GCA_036011805.1 Rhodospirillales bacterium | reverse complement strand
TTTCTAAATCTGGTTATTGGGAATCAGCCGTTTCCTTGTGCGGCGTCATCCTTATGCAGGTTATCTGGTGATGATGACGGCGGACGATTTCGAAGCGAAAACCGTAGAATAGAAACCGTTGGCCGACTTCCGGAATCCGGCGCGATTCATGCAACACCAAACCGGCAATGGTGGCGGCTTCCTCATCGGGAAGGTCCCATTCGAATTCACGGTTAAGGTCGCGGATCGTCACCGCGCCGTCGATGAGAAAACTGCCGTCCGGCTTAGGCGTGACGCCGGTTGGTGAAACGTCGTGTTCGTCGTCAATATTGCCAACAATCTCCTCGATAATGTCCTCCAGAGTCACCACGCCCATAAGGCTTCCGTATTCGTCGATCACAAGGGCGAAATGCTCGCGGCGCTCTTTGAAGGTTTCCAATTGGTCAAGAAGCAGGGTCTGTTCGGGGATGAACCAGGGCGGGGTCGCCAAGGCCGTCACGTCCAGGCCGCTCAGGTCGGCGCCGCGGGTCCTTACCTCCCGCAACAACGCCTTGGCGTGAAGGACGCCGATGATGTTATCCGAATCGTATTGCCATAACGGCAAGCGGGTGTAGGGACTTTCCAGGACTTCTGAGATGACCTGTTCGGGCGGAAGGCTGGCATCGATGGCGGTCACACTCTTACGGTGGATCATGATCTCGCCGACCTGGACTTCGCCAAGATCGAGGACGCTTCGGAGCATGGCGCGTTCTTGTTTGACGCTTTCGGTTTTGCCGGCGTGAAGTTCAATGGCACCCCTCAATTCCTCGGCGCCGGTGCCGAAGACCTGTTCGGCATGATAATCAACGTCGAAGATCTTGAGGATGCCCCGGACAACGGCATTGATCGTCACCGTCACCGGAGTCAGTGCCCAGACCAGGATCTTGACGGCGTGGGCGACGGCGAGGGCCGCCTGATTGGCGTTTCTGATGGCATAGGTTTTCGGCAGGATTTCGGCGAAGATTAGAATCAACAGGGTCATGGCGATGGTTGCATAGGCAACCCCGGTGTCGCCGAAGGTGGCGATCAACAGACTGGTTGCCAGTGCCGAAGCGAGGATGTTTACCAGGTTATTGCCAAGCAAGATGGCGCCGATCAGCCGTTCCTTATGATCGTGAAGGCGATTAACGATTTCGGCGCGATGATTGCCGTTTCGGGCCAATTGGTGCATCACCGGCTTCGAAGCGCCGGTGAGGGCGGTTTCCGAGCCAGAAAAGAAAGCCGACAGGACCAACAGCGAGACGATTACAATAAGTGTTGCTAACATGATTTTACTCAATAGTTACAATAAGTTGTTTAATTTTTCGAGGCCCGGCGACGAGCCTTTTCAGAGCCGCCGTCACGACCAGGGTGCTGGTGCTCAGGCCTTGAGATAATCTTCAAGGACGGCGGCGACGTCGGTCACATCGACTTCATCGGTGATGAAGCTGTTTCCGATGCCGCGGGCCAGAACGAACGTCAGTTCCCCGGCAGTAACTTTCTTGTCCTGACCCATCAGATCGATCAGTTCCGACGCTGACCAGCCGTTATCGACCAGGCCCCGAAGGCTGATCGGCAGGCCGGCGTTTTCCAGGTGGTCACGCACACGGTCACGGTCTTCGGCCGGGCATATTCCCATCCGAACCGACAGATCAAAGGCCATGACCAAACCGATGGCGATGGCCTCGCCATGATTGAGGGCGTCGCCATAACCGGTTTTGGCCTCAAGGGAATGACCGAACGTATGACCAAGGTTGAGCAGCGCCCGGGCGCCTTGTTCGGTCTCATCCTCTGATACGATGGCCGCCTTGGCCTTGCAGCTGGTGACAACGGCGTGTTGGCGGGCATCCGCACCGTCTTCGTCTTTGCCGTCAATGATCTGTTGGCTATTGGAATCCAGCCAGGCGAAGAATTCGGCATCATTGATAAGACCGTATTTAACGACTTCGGCGTAACCGGAGCGAATTTCGCGCGGCGGCAGGGTGTCTAGGGCGTCGACGTCGGCTAAAACCAGGCGGGGTTGGTGAAATGCGCCGATCAGGTTCTTGCCCTGCGGCATGTTGATTCCGGTCTTGCCGCCGACGGAACTATCGACCTGGGACAGCAGGGTCGTCGGTATCTGAATAAAGCCCAGTCCACGCAACGTTATTGCTGCGGCAAAGCCGACAAGGTCACCGACGACACCGCCGCCAAGCGCGATCAGCATTGTCGAACGCTCGACACGAGCATCCAAAAGCCTTCCCGTCAGCTCCTCGGCGTGGGCGTAGTCTTTGGTTTGCTCGCCGGCATCCAGGACGATGCTTTGATGGTTGATCCCGGCAGCGTCAAGGCTGGCCTGCAAGGGAGTAAGCCAATGCTTCTCAACATTTTTATCGGTAATGACAACCGCACGGGGGTGCGTCATGAGCGGGCGAATAAGCTCGCCGGCCTTGACCAGCAATCCTGTACCCACGTGGATGTCGTAGCTGCGCCGGCCGAGGTCCAAGCTTAACAGTGATTGTTCGGAACTCATGAACTGCTTTTCTGACCGGGTTGGATTTTATCCGCTAGGGCGATCATAACAAGCTTGGCCGTGGCGTTAGGGCCTTCATCGGTGGAGTCGACGACGATATCCGATTTGGCGTACACGGGACCGCGTTCAATGATCAACTCCTCCAGGGTGGCCCTGTGGTTTTTATTTTTCAACAATGGCCTTCCGCCCCGGCGCCGGGTGCGCCTGACCAATACGTCCAGATCGGCGCGTAACCATACCGAAATGCCGTTGCTGGAGATTAAGGCCTGGATTCGTGGATTCATAAAAGCGCCGCCGCCGGTGGCAAGAACCCGTGGGCCTTCCTGCAATAGGCGCGAGATCACCCGTTCCTCGACGTCGCGAAAGGCGTCTTCACCGTATTTATCGAATATATCCCCGATTGAGCATCCGGCAGCCTTGCAGATTTCTTCATCGGCATCGGTAAAGGAATAATCCATGATTTCCGCCAGTTTTCGCCCGACACTGGTCTTGCCGGCCCCCATGAGACCGACAAGTACGATGGATTTATCCGAGGGCCATGATGGTTCTGGCGTCATTTCGGACAAGGGTTGAATCTCCAGACGCAGGGTCGTTGAAAGCAAGAGCCCAAGCCGATAGACTCGAAGCTAGTGTGTTGCCGAAAAATTGCCATAGTCGAAACTTAGCATATACAAAATCGGCTGTCGTTAAACCACCAACGACGCCGTTTGGGTCAAACGATTAAAAAGCCGGAGCCTAAGTGATGAAAAATATATCCAGGGCAGTGTTTATTCTTGTTGTCCTGAGTCTCGCCGGTGGCGCGACGTTCCTGGTGACATGGGATATCCCAGCCCCCGTTAAAAAAGTCGAAAGAGTCCTTCCTGATGACCGTTTCCCGCGCTAGTCAACCTGGCCGCTGGGCGGTCCTGGCGGCCCCGGTTGTTGCCCTAGCGGTTTGGGGCGCCTCCGCCCAAGCCCAGCAAACCCCACCCATTCAACTGACGCCGCAAAAGCTGGCACCACCAACGGCACCAGCGTCTGAAGCTGTTGCCGCACCCGTCGCCGCCTCGGCCCCGGCACCGGCGGCTGAGAAAACCACCCTCCCGGCCGGGACAGGGGGCGTGCAAGTCGGTAACCTACAAAATATTGATCCTGATTCAACGGGCATCCTGTCGAAAGCCCAAGGCGGTTTCGGCGCCGAAATGTGGTTGGGGACCGACCGCGCCATCGTCGAAACGTTGCTTCCTCAATTGCCCGTAAGCTCTTCCTCGGCGACCATGCGCAACCTCATGCGCCGGTTACTGTTGAGCATCGCCCGGGTGCCGGAAGGAAAATCCAGCGGTCTCAGTCTGGTGGCGACCCGGATAAAATTGTTGGTCGCCATGGGCGACCTGGTTGGCGTTAATACTCTTCTCAATGCGACGCCGGGGCGCGCTACCAATGCGGAACTGGCGCGGATAGGAACCGAAATACGATTCCTGTCCAACGACAATGCCCGCGCTTGTGCCCTGGCCGGCGGACAGATTAGAAATCAAGACGTTGATTTTTGGCAAAAGGCGTTCTTTTTCTGTCAGGCATTGGCGGGTGAGCACGATAAGGCGGCATTGGGCGTCTCCGTGATGCGTGAGAGCGGTGATCAGGACGAGGTTTTCTTTTCCTTGATCGAATCGCTGGCATCGGGGACGCCGCCGACTTTGACCACTCTGGCCAACCCAACGCCCCTTCACTTGGCGCTGGCGCGGGTGGCGAAGGCGAAATTGCCCAGCGATGTCATTTCGTCAAACCGGCCGGGCATTCTCCGGACCATCGCCATCAGTCCCAATGCGCCGGTTGAGTTGCGCCTTGAAGCCGCCGAACGGGCAGAGTCGGCCGGGGCCATTCCTGTCGATTCGCTCCGGCAGCTCTATTCCAGCGTGTCATTTACCGGAGAAGACTTGGCCAACCCGCTTTCGCGGGCCGAAACCGAGGGCGGCCCCATGACCCGCGCGCTTCTCTACCATTCATCGCTGACACAGACCGTTCCTACGGCGCAAGCCGAAGTCATGGCCAAGGCGTTATCCTCGGGACGCGACGAGGGGCGCTATGCGTCCGTGGTCAGGGTATTTCTGCCGGTATTAAAGAGCATCCCGCCATCGGCGGAACTGTTGTGGTTCGCGCCGGAAGCGGTTCGCGGGCTGTTGTTGGTCGGCGATACCCTTGCCGCCGATGCCTGGTTCGCGTTGATACGGGCTAGCGCCCTGTTCAACAAGGAAGCCAGCCAAGCGATTGTTCAATTGATGCCGGTTGTTCGTCTGATGGGTTCTTCGGAAGCGGCTGAATGGAACACGACACAGCTTTCGTCCTGGTGGGAAAGCGTGAAAGACCGGAAAGACGCCGCCGCCGATGCGGCATTGTTGTATTCCCTGTTTGATGCCCTGGGTGAGCCGGTTCCGTCCGAGTCCTGGGAAAAACTGGTCTCCGGAAACACTCAGAAGATGGTTTCCATGCCGAACCCGGCGCTCTGGTTCCGACTCATTGAGGCAACCGAAGCGGCCCGGCAGGGGGCGCCCAAATTGAAAATTGCCTCGTCTTCACAAACTGCCATGTCTTCTGAAACCGCGTCCGATGCAGCTCCCGACAAGACCGTGGTGGCACCGCCGCCCAAGGTCCAGAGCCGGGTTGCCGAGACGATTTTACTGTCGCTATTGGCTCTCAGTGATAAGGGGCCCGCCGGGGCAAGTCCGTTTTTGCTTCGCCAAGTTATCCTCAGCATTCGCGCCGCCGGGTTCGATCAAGAGGCCCGGGCGATAGCGGTGGAAGCGGCGTTGGCCGCGGGTTTATGAGCCAAAAGGCCCAATCGCGAGGGTCCGCCGGGGCGCCGGTCTCGGTTCACTTGGAAATTTTTCTGGATAAGCTGGCGGCGGAGGGGGCGGCCAGAAACACCATCGAGTCCTATGGCCGTGATCTGCGCCATTTTTCCGCTTTTACCGGGGCCCGCCAGCGCGCCGTCGAAGACGCCACGCAGGCAATTATCCGAAAATATCTAAAGTCCCTTTCAGAGGCCGGCATGGCGGCGGGAACCAGCGCCAGGCGGCTGTCTACATTGAAACAGTTTTTCCGGTTTCTGTACGCCGAACGGGTTCGCGGTGACGATCCCACCGCCGGTTTGGACAGCCCGCGTCTGGGCAAACGGATTCCTAAGTATCTGAGCGAGGCCGAGGTCGAAAGCCTGATGGCGGCGGCCAAGGCACGGCCGGGGCGCGACGGGCTGAGGCTGGTGGCGTTGCTGGAAATTCTTTACGCGACGGGACTCAGGGTGTCCGAATTGGTCAGCCTGCCGGTTTACGCGCTCAGCCGCGATGGGCAAATGCTGGTGGTCCGCGGCAAGGGAGATAAGGAACGGATGGTGCCTTTGAGCGAACCGGCGAAGGACGCCGTTGAAGATTATTTGGCGGTTCGTGAGATGTATTTCCCTAAGGCCAAGCCTTCAGCCGCCAATACCTGGTTGTTTCCTTCCAGGTCCAAAGACGGCCACCTGACCCGGGCGCGTCTGGCGCAGTTACTGAAAGAAGTCGCCGTGGAGGCCGGTCTGGCGCCGAACCGGGTGTCCCCCCATGTGCTTCGCCATTCTTTTGCCAGCCATCTTCTCGCTCACGGCGCCGACCTCAGGTCGTTGCAGCAGATGTTGGGCCATGCCGATATCGCGACGACGCAAATCTATACCCATGTCCTGGATGAACGCCTGAAGGCGTTGGTCAACGAAGCCCATCCCTTGACGGAAATGCCGATCAAACGCTGAATGGGGCGGGGTGTTTTGGACTTACCCGTTCTCGCCGGTGACGCGCCCAGTCAACCAATTGGCCGTCCGCAGCAACCTGGCGTCATCACCGCGCCGACTGACCAGTTGCACGCCCAGGGGAAGGCCATTGGGGCCTTCCATCAGGGGCAACGTCACCGCCGGGGTGCCCAGGTAGGTCCAAAGGGTGTTGAAAATGGGGTTTCCGGTTGCGTCCAGTCCGGCTGGGGCCTCGCCGGGGGAGGCCGGGGTGATGATCGCATCGAAACGGTCGAATACACCGTCGAGCCCTGTATTCAGGGTTTCACGCATATCCACGGCATTGTTGTAATCGACGGCGGTGACCGTTTGGCCGTCCTCGATCATGCTTTTAAGAACATCGGTCAGCTTGTCCTTGCCGTGTTCGTAATAGCCGTCGAGGTTTTTAGCCAGGTCCGCGTTCATAATGTTGCGGTGCATATCAACAACGTGGTCGAAAGGTTCCGGCAGGACCAATTCGTCGCATTCATCGCCTAAAAGATCGGTTAACTCGGCGAATGCCTCTTGCGCCTCGTTGTCCGCATGATCCCAGACCGGGGTCTTGGCGAAAGTCAGGGCCGGCGGCACGGGGGGCTCCTCGATGGTAACGCTGCTCAGCGGAGGGCGCGCGCGGGGGGCAGTGACGGGATCGCCGGAATCGTAGGCGACAAGCACTTCGGCAATCCTGGCGGCGTCCTCGATGGTGCGCGCAAAGGTCCCGATGGTGTCCAGGAAGCTTGATAGGGCCAGGACGCCGTTTCTGGGGATCAAGCCATGGGTGGGTTTAAAACCGACAACGCCGCAATAAGATGCCGGCCGGATCATCGATCCATTGGTCTGTGTGCCGATGGCCAACGGCACCATAAAAGATGCTACCGCCGCCGCAGAACCGCTGGATGACCCGCCGGGCGTGTGTTCCGGGTTGTGGGGATTCTTGGTCTTGCCCGGCCCGAACACCGCCAATTCGGTGGAGACTGTTTTCCCCATGATGACGGCGCCGGCTTCTTTCAAAAGACTGACCACCTTGCAGTCTTTCTCAGGCTGGCGGCCGGCATTGAGAACGGTGCCGTTTTCCGTCGGCAAGTCCAAGGTATCGAAAATATCCTTAACCCCGACGGGGATCCCATGCAGCGGTCCTTGGGCTTCGCCGGTCTGCCTTTGAATGTCGCGGGTGCGGGCTTGTTCTAGGGCATATTCAGGATTTAGGTGCGTCCAGGCTTCGATCTCGCCGTCGACTTGGTCAATCCGGTCAAGGCAGGCCTGGACCAATTCC
>DASCOC010000096.1:0-6153 GCA_036011805.1 Rhodospirillales bacterium | reverse complement strand
AGACCGACGAACGCGGCCCTTTCAAGCACCTTCGAAACACTGGGCGAGGCCTCACCGCCATGAATGCGTTTCACCGGCTGGTCTAGGTAATCGAAGAATCGGCGTTGCAGTTCATCGGTCAGCATGGCCCCGTAAGACGTGGTCAGCGGCCCCTGTTCCAAGACCACAACACTATTGGTCTTGCGGATTGACTCCCCGATGGTGTCCCAGTCTAAGCCGGCACGATCAAGCGAGCGCAGATCGATCACTTCGGCATCGACCCCCATCTGGTCGGCGGCCTCGATCGCCGCCTGCGTCATCGCCAGATAAGACAGTACCGTAAAGAACGTACCCGGTCGCACCACCTTGGCCTTACCGAGCGGGATGTAATAGTCGAAGTCATCGACCGGCCCCGGTCCTGTGCTTTCGTACAACCCAACATGTTCGATCATCAGCACCGGGTCCTCGCACAGCAGGGCGCTGTTCATCAGGCCGACGTAGTCAAACGGATTTGAAGGTGCAACGATGCGCCAGCCCGGCCAGTTGGCATAAAGCCCGGCCGGGTCCATGGAATGTTGCTGCCCGTACCCGGTACCGATGGCGCACTTGGTGCGAATAACGATGGGCATGGGGGTCTCGCCACCAAACATGTGCCGGGCCTTGGCGATCTGGTTGAAGATCTGATCGGCCGCAACCAATGCGAAGTCCGCATACATCAATTCGACCACGGGCCGGTACGTCCCTTCCATGGCGACGCCGCCGGCCAGCCCGGTAAAGCCCTGTTCGGCGATCGGCGTGCCGATGATGCGGTCAGGCCAGCGATCATGCAGGCCCTTGGTGGCGCCATTGGTTCCACCTTTCAGGCGGTGGATGTCCTCACCCAGGCAGAAGATTCGATCATCTGTCTCCATGCGCCGCTCCATGACCTTGGAAACGACCTCGATAAACTTGACCTCTGCAACAGCACCGCTAGCGGTTTCGGCCTCTTCAAATCGGGACCCGTTGAATTCGTTAAGATCGCCGCGCAATCCTTCGTCGCGGAATTCCGGTTTGGGCCACAGGCTTTCGACAATGGCCCGCTTGTTGCCCTCTTCCACGGTCAATCTGTTCATCACCTCGGCCATGCCCTGCTGGGCCTTTTCCCGCAGACCGGCATCGCCTTTTTTGTCCAACCAGCCGCGCTCTATCATCCCCTTGGTGAGCAAAATTAGGGGATCCCGTTTGCGCCATTTGGCTTCATCTTTCTTGGTGCGATAGCCGAACGCACTGCCGTCGAAGCCGCCTCCATGGTGGAAGTACCGATACAGCTCGGCTTCGATGATCACCGGCCCCTTGCCGGCGCGCATCATGTCGACGGCCTCCTGGGCCGCCAGGTTGACCGCCACCGGGTCCATGCCGTCAACCCGAAGGGCCGGAATGCCATAGGCAATGCCGCGCGATGACAAACGGGTCTCCCGGGTTTCTTCGTCCAGCCGGGTCGATACCGCAAAGCCGTTATTTTCGATAAAGAAGCAAATGGGCAAATCCCACAATGCCGCCAGGTTCATGGACTCGGGCACGGCGCCGATATTGACCGCACCGTCGCCCAAAAACGTAAACACCACATCGCCATAGCCCTTGCGCTTGTTGGCCCAAGCCACCCCATTGGCAATGGGCACGCCGCCGCCAACGATTGCGTTGGTACCCAAGGCGCCAGCTTCTTCCCAGCGCAAGTGCATGGAACCACCCCGTCCTTTGCAAAATCCATCGGCCAGGCCCATGATCTCAGATAGCGCCCGATACAGCACGGTCATGGTGTCGCCCGAAATTGGTTCGGCGAGTGGATCGGCATCGGCCGTGTCCACATGACGCAAGGCCTTGGCCAGAAACTGGTGGTGGCCCCGGTGTGAACCGGTGATCTGGTCGCTGCTGCGCAATGGCGCAATGGCGCCGACCGCACCGCCATCCTGGCCGATACTGGAATGGGCCGGGCCATGGATCAGCCCCTGGCCATCCAGATCGAGAACCGTTTCCTCGAACGCCCGGGTCAGGTGCAGGTGGTGCAGCATCTGCATCGCCCCTGCCGGACCCAGCTGTTTCCAGTCCTTGTCCGTGGAACGGATATCCTTCCAGAACGATGATGGCTTTATCGGCTCATACTTGGGCATTCCCGGGTTCTCCTCTGCCCTTAATAGCAGTCAAAATACTCTAGGCCGCGCCCGCTGCCGCCGCGGTGCGCTGGGCGATGCGTTCAATCAGGTCAAATGTATCCTCGATGTGGGACTGATCGATGCCATGGGTGATGAAGACGATGCGCGTTTTCTTGTCGTCGCTGGGCCAGCTTTCGAGCCAGTCGAGGGAGTGGAATATCTGTTGTGCCCCTTGAATAACGGCCGGCGTGTCCGGTCGTTCCGCGATATTGACGATGCCCTTGACGCGCAGAAGGTCGGGGCCGGATTCACGGCTTAGGGCGTCGAGAAATAGACGCAACGTTTCAATGCCGATTGGGATATCACGGACCAGGAAGAAAGATTTAATGGCCGGATCGTGGGCGTGTTCCGCGCCCGGGTCATGCCCAAATTTCCTGTAATAATCAAGGGCGGCCTGATCGCGTTCCGTCACGCCGGCATTGGGGTCTTGGGGCGGCCGATTTTCGTAGGCATCGGTACGCAACCATGACTTCAGATCAACCTTCTTGGTTTCGGGGTCGAACATGCCGGCCCCGAACAGGTCAGACGGGTCCAATTGCGACGGCATCGCCTCGATGATATCGACGCTAGGATTTATGGATAGCAGCCGATCCTTAAGAGCACCCAATTGCGCCTGCCCATCGGGGCCTTCGAGAAGGTCGGTCTTGGTCAGGACGATGCGTTCGGCGATGGCCGCCTGCCTGACGCATTCTGGAAAGCGATCAAGGGAGGATGCGCCATTAATGGCATCGACGGTCGTCACTACGGCATCGAGGGCGTAGCAGGAACTGACAAGTGGATCGGTCAGGATGATTTGCAACACCGGTCCTGGGTCAGCGATTCCGGTGGTTTCGATGACGACGCGATCAAACTTAGGTACGTCGCCGGACAAACGCATCAGATGAAGATCGCGGAAGGTATCGATCAGATCGCTTTTGACAGAGCAGCACAAGCAGCCATTTTCGAGCTGCACCACTGATTCATCACTGCCCTCGACCAAATCGTAATCGAGACCGATTTCGCCAAATTCGTTGACGATAACAGCAGCATCGGTCATATCAGGATGCTTGAGCAGGGCATTCAGCAGCGTCGTCTTGCCGCTCCCTAGAAATCCGGTGATGATGGTGACGAGGATTTTCGACACTTTATTTGCCTCCTCGACAGCCGCGGAGTGTCATCATTTGCTGCCACCTTCGGGCTCCAACCCCGCCTTTTCTTCGAGCATCGTTACATAACCGAAGAAATCCAGCTCGCCTTTTCCGGAGGCTTCCATTTCATTCCAGAACCGGTTCACCAACGTTGTCACCGGCACCGGCACATTGGAATCCCGGGCGGCATCGAGGATTAGGCCAAAATCCTTGATCATTTGCGTGGCCGTGAAGGCCGCCGTGTAATCGCGGTTCTTCAAGGGACCCACCTTGTAACTGACTAGGGGAGAGGCCACCGCACTGTTGGCGATGATCTCCAGCATCTGCTCCCAATCCATGCCGCCGCCCTCGCCGAATGCCAACGCCTCGCCCATCATTGCAGCCGTAATCCCGACCATCATGTTGATCAATAACTTAAGCACCCGCGCCTCTTCGCCGGTGCCAACATGGTATTGCCTGTCGCCCATGGCCTCGAACAGGGGCAGGCAGTGATCATAGGCCTCGCGGGGTCCCGAAACCAGAATGGTTAGCGTACCCGCCGCCGCCAGCGCCATACTGCCCGACACAGGCGCCCGCAGATAGGCAATGCCCCTGGCATCCGCGGCCTCGGCTACCCGCGCCGAAAGGGCCGGCGAGACCGTGCTCATATCAGCAAACACATTGCCCGGCTTCATGGCCTGAAAGGCCCCCTCGGGTCCAAACGAGGCGGCTTCCAACGCCTCGTCGTCAGACACCATGGAGATCACGACATCCACGGCCCCGGCCAACGCCTTCACGCTATCGGCGACGTCGGCGCCCACTTCCTCAAGGCCCCGGGTTCGTTCGCGGGTACGGTTATATACGCTCAGCGGCACCCCGGCCGAGACCAAGTTCCGGGCCATGGGATCGCCCATTTTTCCCAGGCCAACCCATCCTACGGCTTGCATCTTCGTCAATCCTTTCGATCAGTAGATTTCGCAGCCCGGCAGCCCGCAGGAGATAAGGTGATCACTGGGATAGTTGGTGATGATCTCGCAACCGTTCTTGGTGACTACGACCTCTTCTTCGATGCGCGCGGCACCCGAACCATCGGCGGCACCCTTCCAGCATTCAACGGCAAACACCATGCCTTCCTTCAGCACCGTCTTCTGCCCCGTGTAGCGGCGGGAAATAATCGGCCGTTCCCATAGGCTCAAACCAATGCCGTGGCCGAATTGCAGCAGGAACGCCTCCTCTTCGTTGGCGTAACCGAATTCCTTGGCCTCGGGCCAGACCTTGGCGATATCGTCAACCGAAACGCCGGGCTTGATGGCGTCAATGGCCGCACTAACCCATTTCGAACATTGCTCGTAGGCTTCGTTCTGGGACGCGTTCGGCTTGCCGCAAATGAAGGTCCGGTAATAACATGTGCGATAGCCATTGAACGAATGCATGACGTCGAGAAAGATCATGTCGCCCGGTTGGATGATGCGGTCCGAGAACGTATGGGAATGGGGTGCGCCACGCGGACCGGCAACGGAGTTGACGCACTCGACCCGTTCAGACCCCAGCGAGAACAGGCGTTCATGCGCGATGGCAACCAGATCGCTTTCGCGGGTACCGGGCCGGATGGCGCGGGATATGTCCACATAGGTGGCGTCAACCATAGCTGCCGCCTGCTTCAGCAATTCGATTTCCTCGGGCGTTTTAACTTCACGGGCGTTGAGCATGGCCTGTTGGCCATCGACCACCTGAATATCCTCTGCCTCAAGGGCCCGCAGCATGGGAAGCTCCATCAGGTCGATGCCGAGCGGCTCTTTATCAAGCCCCATCTCGACCAGCATATCCTTTATCTGCCTGGCGAAATCGTCCTGGATCCCGTGCATCGGCGGCAAGGCGCCCTGCAGTGTGCTGATCGGTGCCGCGACGCGACCGCCAAGCCAGGGTGAGCTCTTGCGCTTTGCCGGTGGCGCTGGGTCCCAGAGATAAGGCTCGCCCTTGGCCGGGCACAGGGCGTAGCGATCAAACTTATCGCGGCCCCATTCGCCGATATGGGTACCGGTGACATAACGGATGTTGTCATAAGTAAAACACAGCACCGCACCCAGCCCCGCCTCCTTGACCGCATCCCGGGCCCGAGCGGCCCGGTCGTGGTTGAGCTTTTTAAAGTCGACCCCGGCTTCCCAGTCCGTACCCATGGTGCCCCAGGTCGCCGTCGCGTGAGGTCGGTTGTATTCCATTGTTACTCTCCCTGGATCGTCTCTTCCTTGAAACAGTCGCGCGAAAAGAGTGCGCATATCGAAATGACATTAGTCCTTGCTCACGAATCGCGGATGCGATTCGACGCCGGCGCTGCCCGGCAAACCCGGGCTCCTCCAAAACAGCTTAAGCTCTCCACCATCAGGTGCCTCCAAAAGATCCGGTAGCGCAATCAACACGTCCCACAGCGCATTCCGGATCAGGCATAACGCAGATAGCCATGACCACTTTCTGTAAAAACCGTGATTGGCCTAATGATGGACACACAACAAAAATGGCGTAATCATCATCCTCCCTTATAAGGATTCGTTAAAACATTCGAATTTAATAAATCTTTTTTCGAAGTTACCCTGTTTATTCCACCCTGATATCTGTTCGGATGTCGGATAAGTTAGTTATGTAAGCACCCATCCACGATCGACAAACAGATTGACCCCGTTAACGCTGGTGTTGGTAAGCAAGAAGTCAACAGCGCCCACAACGTCTTTGGTGGAAGCCAAGATACCGCCTGGTGTGCGGGCTTTGGTTGCTTCGATGGCTGCCTGATTATTTTCCCAGGCAGGACTATCTCCTATGATGCCTGGATGAACGGCATTAAACCGGATTGGCGCCAACTCTGTT
Source organism: Rhodospirillales bacterium (assembly GCA_036011805.1). GTDB lineage: Bacteria > Pseudomonadota > Alphaproteobacteria > Rhodospirillales > Casp-alpha2 > Casp-alpha2. The sequence goes on along the minus strand of DASCOC010000096.1, from coordinate 20 downwards.
GCGAAAGAGCGGATCATAGT
>DASCOC010000095.1:0-11508 GCA_036011805.1 Rhodospirillales bacterium | reverse complement strand
CTTTATCGCGTGACGCAGCGTCATGCGGCTGCGGAGACGGCCTACAAGGAGGCGCTTGGGATCCGGCGCGGGCTGGATCGACGTGTTCATGGGATCGGCCTGGCACAAACGTTGATCGGCCTATCAATACTTTATGAAGCGACCAAAGACACACGGGCCGAACTCTGCCAGCTTATATCGGAAGCTCAACAAATCAGGATAACCGGAGGCTTGGCAGCAATGGCGTCCGAGGTATCCGGTCGAAACTGTCGCAAAACACAGTAAGTGGCCGTAACAGAATAAATGAATCGCCATCCTCCCTTCCGTCGTCATGGCCGGACTTGATCCGGCCATCCACGGGCCCCGCGCTCGGCATCGACCGCGTGGATACCCGGCTCAAGGCCGGGCATGACGACGGAAGTAAAGTGACATGGTTATTTTGTGACGAGCCCTAAGTTCGCTAGATGGAAATCTCGTCTCGCAAATTAATCGGCGTCAGCAAAACCCAGTGCCCATCTTCGTCTTTTTCGGCCCAACAATGCTGGACAAAGCCGGGCTCTCCTCTCCTGGCCGCGCCGCGCCGCCGCCCTACTGCGCCAGGATCTGGCTGAGGAACAGCTTGGTGCGGTCGTATTGGGGATTGTTGAAAAACTCGCGCGGTTCGTTCTGCTCGATGATCTCGCCCTCGTCCATGAAGATGACCCGGTTGGCGACCGCCTTGGCGAAGCCCATCTCGTGGGTGATCACGATCATGGTCATGGCCGTCTCGGCCAGCTCGATCATCACGTCCAGGACCTCCTTGATCATCTCCGGATCGAGCGCCGAGGTCGGCTCGTCGAACAGCATGACCTTGGGATTCATGCAGAGCGAGCGGGCGATGGCGACGCGCTGCTGCTGGCCGCCGGAGAGCTGACCGGGAAATTTCTCCGCCTGTTCGGGGATTTTCACCCGCTCCAGGTACTTCATGGCGGATTCTTCCGCCTCTTTCCTCGGCGTCCGGCGGACCCAGATTGGCCCCAGCGTCAGGTTCTCGATCACCGTCAGGTGCGGGAACAGATTGAAGTGCTGGAAGACCATTCCGACCTCGCGGCGGATGGCGTCGATGTTCTTGAGGTCGTTGGTGAGCTCGATCCCGTCAACGACGATCCGGCCCCGCTGGTGTTCCTCGAGGCGGTTGATGCAGCGGATCAGGGTCGACTTTCCCGAACCCGACGGCCCGCAGACGACGATGCGTTCCGCTTGCTTGACATCGAGGTTGATGTCCTTCAGCACGTGGAACCGGCCGAACCATTTGTGCATTCCGTTGATCTCGATGATCGGATCGTTGACGGCTTCACTCATGGCTAAAGACCCTAACGTTTATGGCCGGTGTCCAGTTTCCGCTCCAGGTAGAGGGCGTAGCGGGACATGCCGAAGCAACTGATGAAGAAGAATACGGCGACGAAGATATAGACCTCGGTCGAAAGCCCCTGCCATTTGGAATCGGCAAGGGACGAGCGGCCGATCCCGAGTGGGTCCAAAAGGCCGATGATGATGACCAGCGTCGTGTCCTTGTAAAGGGCGATGAAGGTATTGACGATCCCCGGGATCGAGATTTTCAAGGCCTGGGGCAAGACGATCAGGCGCATCGCCTTCCAATACCCCAGCCCCATGGACTGGGCCGCCTCGTACTGGCCGGCGGGAATGGCCTGGAGGCCGCCCCGGATCACTTCCGCCATATAGCCCGAGGCGAAAAGCGTCACCATGATGAGCACCCTCAAGAGCAAGTTGAAATTGGTTCCGGGCGGCAGGAAGTAACTCAGCATGGCCGACGCCACGAACAGAAGCGTGATCAGCGGCACGCCGCGGATGAACTCGATGAAGGCGACGCAAAGGATGCGCGGGACCGGCATGCGGGACTGGCGGCCCAGCGCCAGCACGATGCCGATGGGCAACGAGAACGAAATACCCGTAATGCCGATCACCAGCGTCAACAGGATGCCGCCGAACTGGTCCGTGCCGACGGGCTTCAAACCCAAGCCCCCGGTAAGCAGCCATCCGGCAACAAAAGGATAGGCGCAAGAGAAAAGCAACAGTTTCGCGCGCTGGGGCACTTTTTCCCACAGCACCGGGGTCAATGCCACCATCAGCAAGATAAACGACAGGTCGACCCGCCAGCGCTCCGGCCGCGGATAGAAGCCGTAAACGAAGAGCTCGAAACGGTTTTGGATGAAGGCCCAGCAGGCGCCCGGGGCCTGGGCCTTGCAGGCCTTTCGGGATTCGCCGGTGAACGCGGCGTCGAAAAAGGCCCATTCGAGCAACGGCGGTATGCTCAGCCAAAGAAAATAGGCCGCGAGGAAGGTCAGAACCACGTTCGTCGCCGAGCCGAACAGGTTGTCCTTGATCCACAACAGCGGTCCCGCCGCGATCCCCGGCGGCGGCAGGTCGGGATGGCATCCCGGCGGGTATTTTCTGTTTTCGGTGGCGGCTTCGTCCATCCGTCCTAGCGCTCCACCAGCTTGATCTTCTTGTTGTACCAGTTCATGAACGACGAGATGACCAGCGAGAAGCAAAGATAGATGGAAAGCACGATGATCATGGTTTCCATTTCCTTGCCCGTCTGCATCAACGAGATGCCGCCGATGGTGGCGACGATGTCCATGTAGCCGATGGCGATGGCCAGCGACGAATTCTTGGTCAGGTTCAGATACTGGCTGGTCAACGGCGGGATAATCACCCTAAGCGCCTGCGGAATGACGATAAGCCGCAAGGTTCGGCTGGGCCCGATCCCGATGGCGTAGGCCGCCTCGGTCTGGCCCCAGTCGACCGCCAGGATCCCCGCCCGGACGATCTCGGCAATATAGGCCGAGGTGTAAAACGACAGCGCCAGCCAGAGCGCCAGGAATTCCGGCCGCATCACCAGGCCGCCCCTGAAATTGAAACCCCCGAGCGCCGGGATTTCCCAGGAAAGCGGCAGGCCGGAGACGAAAAGCACCAAAATCGGCAGGCCGATGATGGCCGCCAGGCCGACCAAAAAGACCGGATAGGTCTTGCCGGTGGCGTCCTGCGCCTTCTTGGCCCAGCGCCTGAAACCCCAGGCGAAGACAATGGCGACGGCGAAGGCCAAACTCGTCCAGATGAAGCCGTCCTCGAATATGGGCTTCGGCATGATGACCCCGCGATTGGTCAGGAACACCGCCTCTCCCACATCCCACGCGTCGCGGGGGACCGGCATGATATGAACGATCAGCCCATGAACGAGCAGGATATGCAGCAGTATCGGCACGTTGCGGGTGAACTCGATGAAACAGTAGACGAGACGGTTGATCAGCCAGTTTTTGGAAAGCCTGAGGACACCGAAAATGAAGCCCAGGATGGTCGCCAGCACGATGCCGCAACCGGCGACCAGGGCGGTGTTGAGGATGCCGACGAACATCGCCCGGAGGTGGTTGTCGCGGGACGTATATTCGATCAGGCGCTGGTTGATGTCGTAGCTGGCCGGCTCCAGCATGAACGTGAAGCTGAAGGTCTTGCCGAGCCGCGCCAGGTTCTGGACGGCGTTGCCGATGATGAAGGCCAGGAACGCGAACAACACCGCCAGCGTGAAAACCTGGATGATGACCGAACGCGCTTCCTTGTTACGCCAGAGACGTAATAGGGCGTTGGGATCGTCAGAGGTGGCGGTGGTCGTCGCTTCGCTTGCCAACGGCTTTCTCCGCCTTCGGTTTTAGCCCGCGTCCCGGACACCCCACCAGCCATCCGCCGTAATTCTATCGCCAACCGGCGCCGTTTAACGGAACGGCGGCGCGTACTGGAGGCCGCCATCGTACCACTGGGCGTTCAAGCCGCGCGACAGGCCGATGTTGGTCTTGGGTCCGACGTTGCGGTCGAAGATCTCGGCGTAATTTCCGGCCGCCTTGATGGCGCGAAGGGCCCACTGCTTGTCGAGGCCCAGCATTGCCCCCAGGTTGCCCTCGGATCCCAACAACCGGTTGATGTTCGGGTTGTCGGTGCCCTTCGCCTTGGCGTCGGCGTTGGCCTGGGTAATGCCGTATTCCTCGGCCGAGACGATGGCGTTGACGATCCAGCGGACGACGTCGCCCCACTGGTCGTCGCCTTGGCGGACGACGCCGCCCAACGGCTCCTTGGAGATGATCTCCGGAAGCAGCAGGTGGTTGTCGGGCTTGTCGAAAGTGGCGCGGGCGGCCGCCAGGCCCGAGGCATCCGTCGTGTAAACGTCGCAGCGCTCGGCCAGATAGTTGGTGCGCGCTTCCTCGTTGGTCTCGATGGGTACCGGTTCATAGCTGATCTTGTTGGCGCGGAAGAAGTCGGCCAAGTTGAGTTCCGTCGTTGTCCCCGTCTGGATGCAGACGGTGGCGCCGTCCAGTTCCTTGGCGCTCTTGACGCCTAGTTTCTTGCGGATCATGAAGCCCTGGCCGTCGTAGTAGGTGGTGCCGGTGAAGGTCAGCTTCACGTCGACGTCGCGGGCGAAGGTCCAGGTCGTGTTGCGGAAGATCAGGTCGCCCTCTTTCGAGTTGAGAAGCGTGAACCGCGTCTTGCCGGTAGCCGGGATGAACTTCACCTTGTCGCCACCGCCGAGAACGGCGGCCGCCACGGCGCGGCAAAAATCGGTGTCGAAACCCCGCCATTTGCCCGCCTTGTCGGTAAATGAAAATCCGGCGAGGCCGGTGTTGACGACGCAGTTGAGAACACCGCGAGCCTTGACGTCTTCCAACGTCCCCGCCTTGGCGGCGGGCGGTCCAAGAATCAACGCTGCCGCGGCTATGGCGGCTAACGCAATGCCCGTGTTTTTCATGCTTGTATTTTCCCTTCCGAAAGACGCTTTGAAATTGTATATCCCACCGCCGTTGGCGCCGAAAAAGGGGTCGCCGGCAATCCGTACCATGATTCTGGAAACCGTCTCAAGGGCGAACACCAAGCGGCTTTGCGCGGCGCGGCGGCAACGCGGCCAGGGCCGATCCGTCAACGGAATGGCGGCGCGTATAGGAGACCGCCGTCGTACCACTGGGCGTTCAAGCCGCGGCGAAGCCCGATGGGGGTCTTGGGGCCGATGTTGCGGTCGAAGATCTCGGCGTAGTTGCCGACCGCCTCGATGACGCGCGCGGCCCATTGCTTGTCGAGGCCCAACATCGCCCCCAGGCCGCCCTCGGAACCCAGGAGGCGGTTGATGTTGGGGTTGTTCGTGCCCTTCGCCTTGGCGTCGGCGTTGGCTTGGGTGATGCCGTATTCCTCGGCCGAGACGATGGCGTTCACGGTCCAGCGGACCACGTCGCCCCACTGGTCGTCGCCTTGGCGGACGACGCCGCTCAACGGCTCCTTGGAGATGATCTCCGGAAGGATCGTGTGTTCGCCGGGATTGTCGAAAGTAGCGCGGGTGGCCGCCAGGCCGGAGACGTCCGTCGTGTAGGCGTCGCAGCGTTCGGCCAGATAGTTGGCGCGCGCTTCCTCGTTGGTCTCGATGGGCACCGGTTCGTACTCGATCTTGTTGGCGCGGAAGAAGTCGGCCAGGTTGAGTTCCGTCGTCGTCCCCGTCTGAATACAGACGGTGGCGCCATCGAGTTGCTTGGCGCTCTTGACGCCGAGTTTCTTGCCGATCATGAAGCCCTGGCCGTCGTAATAGGTGGTGCCGGTGAAGGTCAGCTTCACGTCGACGTCGCGGGCGAAGGTCCAGGTCGTGTTGCGGAAGATCAGGTCGCCCTCTTTCGAATTGAGAAGGGTGAACCGCGTCTTGCCGGTGGCCGGGATGAACTTCACCTTGTCGCCATCGCCGAGAACGGCGGCCGCCACGGCGCGGCAAAAATCGGCGTCGAAACCTCGCCATTTGCCCGCCTTGTCGGTAAACGAAAACCCGGCGAGGCCGGTGCTGACGATACAGTTGAGAACCCCTCGGGCCTTGACGTCGTCCAACGTCCCCGCCTTGGCGGCGGGCGGTCCAGGAGTCAACGCCGCCGCGGCTATGGCGGCTAGCGCAATTGCCGTATTTTTCATGCCTGCGTTTTCCCTTCCGAAGCACGCTTTGAAATTATGGCTCTTCGTCGTTTCAAGTGGAACTCACCTGGATTTGCGGAGCCCGTGATTCCGCCACTTTCCGCCATTCATCTCTTGCTGGTCATTTTGCCCCAATCCCAGGGGAACTCAAGGCCGAAGCCGCGCTTCGCGCGGTGCCGCGAAGCGGCAGCCTTGACTTCCCCTGGGACCGGGGCCACCCCTTCGGCAAGAAATGAATGGCCGATCATAACGCCGTCCGTTCCCATATCGGACAGGTGGAAAAAGGGTAGTGGGTCAGTTTGAAATTCGAGGGGGCCTGGATTTTGATTAACCAATTGCTAAATGTGTGCTAATATGCAAACTAGTTGTGGATAACTCCATTTGCAAAGATGATTGATGCCTTCTGGGCCAAATGGAGAGTGCCATCCAGCGGCTACAAAAAGGTGGGCGTGGTGGATAATAGTGACGCTGTAAACCCTCAGTTAATTGCTAATTATTTCATCCAGTCGGTTGATACTGATTCTGGCGACAACATAACTCACCTAAAGCTCCAGAAGCTTATGTATTTTGCACAAGCATGGTATTTGGCAAATATAAATAAAGTGCTTTTTGATGAGGATATGCAAGCGTGGGCGCATGGTCCCGTTACTCCGTCAATTTGGCATAAATACAAGGAGAATAGGTGGGGGTCTCTGTCTTTAGATGATGATGCCGTGTTGCCCGACAAAAAAATACTGCCATTTCTGCAACTTATTTGGGAAAGATACGGACAGTTCAGCCCGAAGAAACTTGAGCAAATGACTCATAACGACGGTCCATGGAAAGACGTTAGGGGAGGGCGTCCGCAGGAGGCGCGGTGTACGGACGCCATACCTAAACAACGGATCCGAGATTATTATGCAAAGAAGATAAACAAAAATTGGAATGGCTGATCCAGATTTCGAGATACCAGACTTTGAGGAAGAGCCAGATGTTGTAATTCTTTCTCCAGGGGATGAGTTACTAAAGCACTTTTCGGCACAGTCTGTGTCTGTCAGTTTGAAATATTACAAAAAGAGCTGTGAGTGCTTCTCCGATTAGCAGTCTCGTGAATTAAAGAAATTTTCCTCAACTATCGAGAAAATCAGCGGGTATAACGTAGACCAGCTTAAAAACTCCCCTCTTGCTAGATATCACAAAGGCGATCCCGAAGAAGGTAGGTTTTCAACACCAGACGAAATAAGTGAAGAATTGAATTTTTGGGAAGTCAAAGTTGACCCCGCAAAAAAACTTCGGATTCATGGTTTTTTTGTCCAGTCTATATTTTTTCTTGTATGGCTAGATCGTAAGCACGCCTGTCTGAAAGCGTAATATCAAGTTGATTTCCGTCTCGCATTTTCTACGTCGTTCCTGTATGCTTAGCGGAAAGCATAAACAGGAGTGAAGTGTGAATCAGAACAGATTCAAAGCCTTTTTGAAAGAAGGGCAGCCATTTGGCGACTCTGTGGACCTCCCGTTCGTTGATAGCGCAGTGGGTGAACAAAGCTTGCCTGATCCCAATTCATGGGAAGAGCTTGATGCCTACCTAGAAGACCACGACGCTGAGGAAGATGTGATTAAGGCAGCCAAGCATATTTGGGGACTCTATGTGGCCCACACTCACGGTCAGGTGGGCCGATAATGCCTAAAGGCCCTAAAGGAGAGAAACGACCAGCGGACTTGATCGGCGCCGCCGTCGCGGTCGCCAAGATAGCCACTGGCGAGATCGACGACGAAGCGCCCGACGACGGCAAGAACAAGGCCGCGCAGGAACTCGGTCGCTTGGGTGGTCAAGCGCGGGCCGAAAAATTAAGCAAGAAGCGCCGGGCCGAGATCGCCAAGGCGGCGGCGGCGAAGCGGTGGGGCAAGCAAGCATAACAACACCGCTATATTTTTTGCTTGCTATTAAATGCTAGCAAGCATATAAACCTCCGATGTAGCAAGCATCGGAGAAATTTATCATGGATACACCGCAAAGTAAGGGCGGCAAGAGTCGCGCAAAAAAACTGACCGCCGAAGAACGTCGGAATATAGCACGCACGGCAGCAACGGCACGGTGGGCGGCGGTCAAGAACCTCCCGAAAGCAACCCACACAGGCATACTAAGGATCGGCGAGTCTGAAATATCCTGCGCTGTTCTTTCGGACGGAACTCGTTTACTTACACAGGCTGGTTTCTTGGGCGCATTGGGCCGTTCTACTAAGCCGAAAGGGCGCTCACAGCAGGTAACCGACGGTTTGCCGCCTTTTCTTGCTACAAAGAGCCTTAAATCACTGATTTCCCAAGAAATATTAGATACGACGGTTCCCGTCGCCTTTATCACCCCAACGGGCAGTAAAGCGCTTGGGTATAGGGCTGAATTGTTACCAAGGGTGTGTGACTTGTTTCTTGAGGCCCGATCTGCTGGCCTATTAACAACACAGCAGTTTCCAATTGCGGAAAAGGCTGAAATGCTTGTGCGTGCCCTCGCAAAAATTGGGATCGTCGCCCTAGTCGATGAGGCTACTGGGTTCCAAGCCGAGCGTGACCGTAATGAACTCCATAAATTACTGTCTGTCTATTTAGCAGAGGAGCGCCTCGCATGGGCAAAACGCTTCCCCGACGAGTTCTACAGGCAGATTTACCGACTAAAAAATTGGAGATGGCCTGTCGGGAGGGCGAAAACTCCACTGCTTGGTCACATTACCAACGATATAGTTTACGACCGTCTTCCCCCAGGTGTTCTTGGGAAACTTCGTGAACTCAACCCGACACAGGAAAAGAATAAACGACGAAAATGGAAGCACCACCAATACTTGTCTGAGGAAGTAGGCCAGCCAGATTTACGCGATCACATTCTACAGTTACTTCCGATCATGCGAATATCGAACAACTGGAAGACCTTCAAACGCCATCTTGATATTGCTTTCCCAAAAATCGGGACGCAGATTGAAATGGAAATTGATGATTCTGAATTTGCTGCTTGACGGTAAGCACACTTTTGGAGTCAAGTCTTGAATGTTGAATTTCCGTCCACCGTGAGCCTCCGCCAATAAAAAACAGGGGTCGTGAGTTCGAATCCGGTTTTGTTGTTTGTGGGATGGCCTGGATCAGGGCACTTTCCATCCGCGTCATTTCATTTCGGCCACGAACACGCCGTCCCAGTCGGGGTCGGGCGGAGCCGTCTCGTACCTTGTCATGCGTGCCTCGTAGAGGTCGTGCAATCCAGTCAGGTCGAGGCCTCCGGAGAGTTTTCGGCAAGCCGCCAGTTGTTGGCGGGCGGTTCGCCAATCCTGTCCCCGGTAGGCCGACAGCATGGCCTGGTGGGCGGCACTCAAGGCCCGGAAGCCGTCGTCGGAACCCACGCCCTCGTCGCCGAGCAAGGCAAATACGCGGGTCGCCCCGGTCTTGCCCTTGACTCGAATGAAATCGATCTCGATTGCCGCCAAGTCGGCCGCCCCGGCCCGTGTGTTCTCGCCAATTATAATGTCGACACCGTAGGTCTTGCATTGCCCTTCGAGACGCGACGCCAGGTTCACCTCGTCGCCGAGCACCGAGTAGTCGAATCGCTGGTTGGACCCCATGTTGCCGACGACCACCTCGCCGGTATTGATGCCGATGCCGATGCGAAGGGGAATGTGCTCGCGGCCTTGCCGTTTGGCCTCCGCCGCCAGCCGATCGTTCAGGGGACCCATTTCCGCCTGCATGGCGAGCGCCGAAAGACAAGTGTGGCGGGCGTGGTCCCGGTCGTCCAGGGGGGCGTTCCAAAACGCCATGATGCAGTCGCCCATGTATTTATCGACGGTCCCCCGGCGTTCCAGGATCACGGCGGTCAAGGGTGTCAGCATGTCGTTGATCAGTTTGGTCAGGCCGCTGGCGTCGAAATGCTCCGAGATGGTGGTGAAGTCCCGAACATCGCAAAACAGCAGGCTCATTTCCCGCTTCTCGCCGCCCAGCTTCAGAAGCTCCGGATTGGCGACCAGTTGCCTGACCACATGCGGCGAGAGGTACTGGGAGAAGGCGTCGCGCACCAATCTTTTCTCCTGGCGTTGCTTGCGGCCGAAATAGACTTCGACCACCCACATGGAAATCGCCACGCTGATCGTCGCGGTGACGAGCGGAACGAGGACTTGCTGCCACCAAAAAACGGCGACCCCCCCGATCCACAAGGCGGCCACGAAACCGAGAATCGCGGCGATACGGAAAAACAAGCTTGCCGCCAGGAACGACAGGGCGACGGCCAGGAACGTGAAACCGAACACCTGGGCGATCTCGCCCCATCCTCCCATCTGTATGGGCCGACGCCCGCCAAGGAGTTGCGCCAGCGCATGGGCGTGAATGAAGACACCGGGCGTTTCTGGTTCCTGGCGCCCGCCGATCCCGGCGGCGAAGGGGGTGCGGTGGAGGTCGGTGAGCGTCAGGTTCGATCCGACGAGGACGATCTTGTCTTTCAGATAGGTCTCGGGGACCACCTTGAGCGCATGAGCGGGGAACACCCTGAAAGACCGTCCGCCCCCCTCGGGCCGCCCCCGCCACGATATGGGGATTGTCTCGGTGGACACGTGGAGGCCCAGCTTCTCGGCCAGTCTGGGCGCCATTCCCCGGACAAACCCCAGGCCTGGCTCCTGGCGCCCCGGAAAAATGGCGCGGACCGTGCCATCGAATGGATCCCTCGCCAGATTGGCGAAGCCACGGATGTCGGGGGGCAGGAAATCGTCCAGGTAGGCAACCTGCTTGCCGTCGAGCCCCTCCATTTGGCCCGCGAAGGCGACCACCAGGGCGACGTCCTTGTTTATGTCGCGAAGGGTCTGGGCGAGTTCCCGGTCCTTGTCGGGCTCCGTGGGCTGGTCGAAAAGGAAGTCAACGCCGATGGCCTTGACGCCCTTGGCATGGAGCGTCCGCAAAAGCTCGCTCATGAAACGCCGGTCGACGGGCGAGCGGTAGGGAAAAAGCCTCAGGGTGTCTTCGGTGACGGCGACAACGGCAATGTCGGGGTGGCGCCGCTCCACTGGCAGCAGGTTGGCGACCCGAAGGTCCTCGACCCAAGCCCCCATGATCGTCAGAAACGGAAAGATCTTTACCGCCGCCACCGAGCCCAATGTCGAAAACAGCGTGATGGCTAGAAATACGATGGCCGCGAGAACCTTTTTCCGTGTCATCGCGCTGATCACAGACACCGCCTCGGCGGACAGGCTGGGGTGCTTTTGGCGTTCCCCCCCAGGTTGACCTATTGGTGCGCCGTCTCGGTGTTGACGGGTTTGGGGTTGTCAACGGGTTCTAGTATTTTTCCGTTCCGAAAGGCGGCGGCCAGATTGCTAATGGCGTCCTCGATGGTATGGCTGGGCTCGAACTCCAACTCGCGGCGTAGCCGGTCGGAAGACACATGATAGGAATCGAGGTCGTCCGTCGGCTCGATTTTGATCGGTGGCCCGTCGCCGACGACAGACTGCACAATGACCGCCAGTTCAAGAAGCGTCAGGTTTTCCGATCCCGCATTGAAGGCCTTGCCGTCTATTCTTGCGTCCGTTTGGTCGAGCAGGTGCA
>DASCOC010000094.1:0-2208 GCA_036011805.1 Rhodospirillales bacterium | reverse complement strand
GCCTGAGGGCATCGCGCGACAACGCCCCGATTCGCCCGTTTTACCCCCTCGCCGTCTTGCCCCGCCGCCACCGCCGGGGCGACAAACTCAATGTTTTGAGATGCTTGCGGACTCCCCGGAAGAGTGGATTCACAGCCTTCCAAAGCCCTTGTAGAATCGAACGATAAACGCCTGAGATTAACCCTTTTAAGCGCATTGGTCCTTCGTGAGCAGAACCGGTAACCTTCTATTTCCCGACAGCGAAGACGACGGCTGGGTCACGTCGATCATCAAGGCGCTGCCCGAAGAAAAGCCGAAGGGCGAGGCCCCGGTCACCGATGACATCGAGGACCCGGTGGCCATCGAGGCCGAGGCCGCGTTTGCCGAATTGGCGGCGGAAACCGCTACCCGCGACGCCATTTCAGCGGCCGGCTGGTCGGCGGAAGCGGAGCCCACCGCCGCCGAGACTCCACCGGAATTAGGAACCGCGGAAGAAGAATGGCGCGCCGCGACGGCGCTCGATGCCCTCGACGCCATGATCGACCGTGGCTTGGAAAAAGACGACGCCTTTTCCGCCGTTGACGATCCCATCGCCGCCGAGGCCGAAGCCGCCTTCGCCGAAACCGCCGCCGATGCCACCGTTCGCGATGCCATCGATACCGCCGCTTGGACCCCGCAATCCCTGGGTCCCGATGGCGAGCTGACCCCTGCCGCATTGGCGGCGCTGGATTCCGTCGTCGGTCATGAAACCGTCGAAGACGATCCGCTGGCACCGATCCTTGATCAGACCGACGCCGATGCCGCAACACCTAAGGAAGACGGCATTTTTGCCGCCGGTTGGTCGGCGATCGCGCACAAGTCCGACGCCGCCGGCGGCGTCGAAAAATTGACGGAAGACGAACTGAAGGCGTTGGACGTGGCCTTGGCCAAGGAAGCCCAGGACCCCGGCCTCTTCGCCCTGAAGGATGATCCGGTCGGACTGGAGGGCGAGGCCGCGTTCGCGGAAGCCGCGGCGGAAGTCGCCACCCGCGAGGCCGTTCACGATGCCGGTTGGGCCCCCGACGTATCCCCGGTGGCAATCACCGAGGCGGTTCCTCCGGAGGTGCGCGACTCCCTGGCCGCCCTGTCGGATGCCGAACAACGGGCGCTGGATGCGGCATTGGCCAAGGAAGCCCAGGACCCCGACCATTTCGCCTTGGCCGAAGACCCGGTCGGGCTCGCCGGTGACGCCGTGTTTGCGGAAATCGCCGCCGACGTGTCCGCAGACGAAGCCATCCGCGAAGCCAGTTGGACCGCCGATGTATCACCGGTAAAAGTCGCCGAAACCGTTGCGCCAGACGTCCTGGACTCGTTGTCGCCGTTGTCGGATTCCGAACAACGGGCGCTGGATGCGGCCGTCGCCGAACAGCGGATTTCGCCCATGGACCCGTCGCAATCGGGAGACCCGGTGGCGATGCAGGCGGATTCGGTCTTCTCCGGCATTGCCGCTGAACTGGCGATCGCCGATGCCGTTCTGGCCGCCCGCACCCCGCCGCCGCCGGACCCGGCCATGGTCGCCCGGGGCGGGGCGCGCCAGCCCCCGACCGGGCCGGGGCTGTGGGAGGTCGATGATCTGGTTCGGGCCGAGGCCGAGATCGCCTTCGAGGACGCGGCCTTCGATTTTGCCTACAATACCGTCGATAGCCTGGTCACCGGTGAGGCCGCCGCCCTTGCCGCTTTCGATCAGGCGATCGCATCGGGGGCCGATCCCGAGGAAGCCCTGGCGCTGGCGATCGCCGCGGCGGAAGAAATCGACCCCGGCTCGTTCGGCCTGACCCAACTTGCCGCCACCACGCTTGCCCCCGCCCCGATCCCGGAGCGCCCGGAAGTTACCCAGGCCGAGATTGCGGCCCAGGATGATGCCGGATTGGTGGCGTTCGAGGCGGCGCCCGCCGACGATCAAGTCCGTGTCGCCGATGACCGGCCCGAAGACCCGGTGACGTTTGCCAGGGTCCGAAAGACGTGGTCACGGCGATGCGGCCGGGGAAGACATCGCCGATCATGACCTTGAGCATGGCTTCGGCATCGAGATGCCCGTATTGGCGCAACAACGGTTCGGCCTGGCCCTGATCCGGCTCCTCGGCGGCAGGAATGGGGGAATCGCCTGGAAATCTGTCGTTGGAATCGAACATGCTTAATAACAAATTTATAATGTTAATAATAATTTAAATATTAATATAAAATGTAAAA
>DASCOC010000093.1:0-9663 GCA_036011805.1 Rhodospirillales bacterium | reverse complement strand
GCCTGAGGGCATCGCGCGACAACGCCCCGATTCGCCCGTTTTACCCCCTCGCCGTCTTGCCCCGCCGCCACCGCCGGGGCGACAAACTCAATGTTTTGAGATGCTTGCGGACTCCCCGGAAGAGTGGATTCACAGCCTTTAGAGCCGCGCCTCGATGGCGTCCCAGATTTGCGCTTCCAGTTTGACGCCGTCGAAGCGGTTGATCTCCTGGAGGCCGGTGGGCGAGGTGACGTTGATCTCGGTCAGGTAGCCGCCGATGACGTCGATGCCGACGAAAATCAGCCCGCGCGCCTTTAATTCTGGGCCGATGGCGTCGCAGATTTCTTCATCCCGGGCGTCGAGCGTCGACTTCACCGGTTCGGCCCCGGCGTGCATGTTGGCTCTCGCTTCGCCCGCTTCGGGGATTCTGTTGATGGCGCCGGCGGCATTGCCGTCGATCAGGATGATGCGTTTATCACCGGCGCGCACGTCGGGCAGATAGGCCTGCGCGATGATCGGCTCGCGGTAGGTGTCGGCGAACATTTCCAGCAGGGCGTTGAGGTTTTCATCTTCCGGCGTGACGTGAAAAACCCCGGCGCCGCCGTTGCCGTACAGCGGCTTGATGATGATGTCGGCATGTTCGGCGCGAAAGGCGAGAATACGGTCGCGCTCAGCGCTGATCAGGGTCGGCGGCATCAGTTCCGGAAACTGGGTGATGAAAAGCTTTTCCGGCGCGTTCCTGACCTCGGCCGGGTCGTTGACGACCAGGGTGGCGGGGTGGACCAGGTCGAGCAGATGCGTGGTGGTGATGTAGGCCATGTCGAAAGGCGGGTCCTGGCGCAGCAGCACCACATCCATATCCGCCAGGTCGATGGTCTCGGGCGGCCCTAAGGTGAAATGGTCGCCGGCGTTGCGGCGAACCTGCATTGCCTGGGCCCGGGCCTGGACCCGGCCGTCCGCCAGGAACAATTGTTCCGGGGTATAGTGATAGAGCGCATGGCCGCGCGCCTCGGCCTCCAGCGCCAACACGAAGGTGCTGTCGGCGTCGATATCGATGGACCGGATGTGGTCCATTTGAATGGCCACTTTCAACCCCATAGCGGTTTGCTTTCCTTATGGCTTGCGCGCGAAGATTTTAATTTAGCTTGGCGCGCAGTTCTTGCAACAGCACCGAGGCGTTATAGCGCACATCCTCGCCGCCGGTTTGGCGCAGATATTCCTCCAACGCCCGAACCGCGTCCTCGAGGTGATCGAGCCTGGCATGCAACAACCCCGCCTCATGCCACAAATCGGTCTCACCGGGCGCGAACAACACCATGGTCTCGATCGCCTCGACGGCGTCGTCCCATCGCTCTCCCCGCACCAGCCGGGATTTGATGTTGCCTTGGAGCCGCAACAGGATACCGCGGTTGCTGGCGTCGCGGTAATGCCTCGGCGTCAATTCGACGTGGTTGCCGGCCATCGCCTTAAACATATCGCGCAGGTCGGGAGCCTCGATGACGGCGCCGTCGCCGAAGGGGTCGATGATTTTGCGCTCCCCGCCCGCTTCCAGGCGGACCAGAAAACGGCCGGGGAAATCAAGCCCGGAGATGTCCCAGCCCAGCGCCCGTCCGGTGGCCATGAAAATTATCCCCAGCGCCACCGGCAGGCCCGAGCGGCTATCGATCACCCGCATCAGATTGGCGGCATCGAGGTCGTCGAAAACGTCATCGCCGCCGCCATAGCCGTAGCGCCGGACGATGACCTGGACCAGGGCCTCGATTCTGAGCTCGAGATCGTTTTTGGGATTGGACTCATCTTCTCCTTGGCCGACATAGGCGCCAACCTCGGCGGCGATACCGTCCAGATGCCGCTGGTAGGGCTCGAGCGGCACCCCCGGGCGATCGGCGGCGGCCAGGATCAACGCCGCCATGCCCAAATCGATGTCGGCGTCCTCGGCATTGCCGATTTCGATCAGGCGGCGTCGAATGGCCGAGGAAATGTTAGGGAAAATATCCATGGGCAGTCTCAAGACGCGCCCTTTTTCACCCGCACGTGGTTGATGATTTGCTTGACGTAATTGATGTTCTTGGCGTGCGCGATCACTCGGTTCAATTCCTGCTGATGCTGGGCGATGCCGATCAGGTAGATGGTCGAATTGACGGTTTCGATGGAGTAATTGATCGCCAGGATTTTCTTATCCAGGGTGATTTTCGACTGTAACTGGGTGGTGATCCACGAATCCGTTGCCAAGTCCCTGAAGCTGGGGTTTCCCAGCTGGATTTCATTGAGGACGTCTTTGACGCCGTCGGTTTTCCAGGCCAGGGCGACCGCTTGCGCCCGCATGTCTTCGGACACCAGGGCGCCGGTCAACAGGATTCGGCCTTCGTAGACCTCGACGCCGACGCCGGTGACGTATTTCTCTCCGGCATCAAGCAACTTGGTTCGCATCCTGGTCGCCGTCGCCATGTCCCGGGCGACGCCCTGGACGCCGCGCTCCTGATAGGCGGCGGTGCCGACGGCGGCGCCGCCACCGATGACGGCGCCGGCGCACCCGCCGAGAGTTGCAATCGCAAAAACAACCACGACAAAAGGCGTGGCCTTGCAGAATTTATGAATGGTTGCAGCGTCGATCATCCGGTTCGGCCTTGCTTAAGCGTGGGCGATGGTCCCCGAATCGCTATTTTAACTTTCCGGACGCCAGGCGTCCACAAGATGCACCGGCCACCGCCACGGCGACACCAAAATCACATCAAACCGTTGGTCCAATCCATCAAGGGATGGGCGGCCCTGAACAAACACGCTGGACGCGCGGGTGATGCGGCCGGTTTGGCGGGGCCGCACCGATTCGGCCGCCTCGGCGATGTTGCGTCTGGCTTTGACCTCGACGAAAACCAGGAGGCTTCCGCGCCGGGCGATGATATCGATCTCACCGACGCGGCAGCGGAAACCCCGCGCCAGGATCCGATAGCCCTTCAGCCTGAGCGACCATGCCGCCAGCGATTCGGCGAAACGGCCGAATTTCTCCGCCGTCTGTTTTTTGCCCACTAAGCCCGGTCCTTTTTGAGCGCCCCGCCCTTCTTAAGAGCGAGTGCGCGGGCATAGACCTTGCGCCGGGCGTGGCCGCTGATGACCGCGACCGTATCGGCGGCGTCGCGCACCGACCCGTCACTCAATGCCTGGGTGAGAAGCCGGTCCAATTCGGCATCGTCCATGGCCGCTGCCTCAATGGGCGGCGCGATGACGATGGTGACCTCGCCTTTGGGCGCGCCGGCGCTCTGATAATGGGCGGCCAGCTCATCCAAGGATTCGCGCCGGACCTCTTCGAACATTTTGGTCAGCTCGCGAGTCACGGCGGCGTTCCTGTCGCCCAGGACCTCGGCCATGTCGCCCAAGGACGCGGCCAACCGCTTCGCCGATTCCATCAACACCAGGGAGCCTGGAATGTCGGCGAGTTCCCTGAGAGCGCGTTTTCGGGCGGAAGATTTCTGCGGCAGGAAGCCGGCGAAAAAGAAACGGTCCGTCGGCAGCCCCGAGGCGACCAGGGCGCACATCACCGAAGACGCACCGGGCAACGGGGTGACGGCAATGCCTTCATCAATACAGGCGCGTACCAATTTAAATCCGGGGTCGGAAACCAGCGGTGTGCCGGCGTCCGACACCAACGCCACGTTTTCGCCACCTTTGAGCCGTTTGATGAGCGCCGGCCGTGCCCGTTCGGCGTTGTGTTCATGATAAGGCACCAGGGGTCTGGATATGCCGTGGATCGCCAGCAGTTTGGCCGTGACCCGGGTATCCTCGCAGGCGATGGCGTCGGCTTGTTCTAGAATATCCAGCGCACGAAGGGTAATGTCACGGGCATGGCCGATGGGGGTAGCGACGACCGCCAGCCCCTCAAACGTCTGGACCGCGGCGGGACGTTGCCGTGGACCCGCAGGAGAAGGAGAGGTTGCTGCCTCCGATGAACGGTTTGTTGATTTGTTTTTCGCGGTCCTGCGCGCTGGCATGGCTTTTCGCCGTGATGTTGTTGCTGGGGGGGTGTCAGTCTTCCCAAATACCGCCCTGGTTGCAAGGCGCGAGCAGCCCTGAGGCAACCGCGCCGCCATCGCCGGCGACCCGGAAACCGGCCCAAAGCGCCCCGGCGGCGATGCCCGCCGTGGCCGGGCCCGGCGCAAAGCCGGAGATAAAATTCCCGTTTGAGCCGCTGCCGCCATCGCCGGCGACGGGGGCGACGGGAACCTTAACCGTGGCCAATGCCCCAAATGTTTCCCCTTCCGCTCCCTCAAATGTTCCTGGGGCGGCGAAAGAGAATGGCCAGCAATGGCCTTCGTTCACGCCGTACCTGATCCAGCCTTCGAAAGGCGAGGAGGCGGATTTGGCGCCGTTGTCCCGCTCGACGGTGCCGCCGGCGTCCGGGGAAACCGTCCGGGTAGCCTTGTTGCTGCCGTTGAGCGGCCCCAACGCCGGGCTCGGCCAAGCGATGCTGAATGCCGCCCAATTGGCGGTCTTCACCTTCGCCGATAAAAGCTTCGAGCTGTTGGTGCATGACACCAAAGGCACCCCCGGCGCCGCAACCGCGGCCGCCAGCGCCGCCATCGGCGATGGCGCGGCGATGATTTTGGGACCGTTGCTGTCGGCGTCGACGCGGGCGGTGGGGGCGATTGCACGGGCCGCCAACGTGCCGGTGGTCGCCTTTTCGTCGGATCGATCGGTGGCCGGCGGCGGCACCTACACCATGGGCTTCCTGCCGAGCGCTGAAATCAGGCGGATCGTCGCCTATGCCCGGTCCAAGGGCGTGCGCCGGTTTGCCGCCCTGGCGCCCGACAACATCTATGGAGAGACCGTGGTCAGCGCCCTGGAGAACGCCGTCGCCGCCAACGCCGGCACCATTTCCAGAGTCCAGTTTTATGACCCCAACACCACCGACTTTACCTTTGCCGTTCGCGCCCTGGCCAATTACGGCGCCCGCCGCCAGGCCCTGCTGGCACAGCGCAAGGAACTGGAAGGCCGCGAGGACGAGGTTTCCAGACGCGCCCTCAAGCGGCTGGAAAAATTTCAGACCATCGGCGACCTGCCCTTTGACGCACTGTTGCTGGCCGACGGCGGCAAACGGTTGCAAGCCATTGCCGCGCTTCTACCGTTTTATGATATCGACCCCGCCAAGGTGCGGATGTTGGGCACCGGGCAATGGGACACGCCCGGCCTCGGCGCCGAACCGGCCCTGGTGGGGGGCTGGTTCGCGGCGCCATCGCCGGCGGCGAGGACGGATTTTGAGGCCACCTATAGAGAAACCTACGGCCGCGCCTCGCCCCGGCTGGCGACATTGGCCTATGACGCCACGGCGTTGGCCGCGGTCCTGGCGCAGGCCGAAAAGGGTGCCAATTTTTCCGCCGCCGCGATAACCGTTCCCAGCGGGTTTTGGGGCCGGGATGGAATTTTCCGGTTCCTGCCGGGTGGGCTGGCTGAGCGGGGACTGGCGGTGATGAAGGTCGGCCGCCGCGGACCCGAGGTCATCAGCCGGGCCCAGGAAACGTTCCAGGCGACGATTAATTAGAGCAAATCCCGAGCAAATGGACTCATTTGCGACGACGAATTTGCGTTAAAAAAAATCCCTAACAAACCAGCAACTGGCGCAACACCTCGTTCAGGCACAGCCTGCCGGTGGCGGTGACGCGGACCCCGGCGTCGTCCGAGACCAAAAAACCACCCTCAACCATCCTCTTGAGCCTGTCCCGATCAAGCCGCATCGCCAGGTCACGTCTGACGCCCTCGGTCAGCCGCAACCCCGTCATCAGGACTTCCTCGGCGCGTTCATCGGGGGTCAGGGTTTGGCGCTTGGCGGTGCCGTGATTTTGGGTCTCGACGGCGTCGAGCCAGCGATCGGGCTGGTGAATTTGATAAATCGAATCGGTGCCGTCCTCCCCGGTCAAATGGCCATGGGCGCCGGGGCCGATGCCGACATAATCGCCGCCCCGCCAAATCTCCAGGTTATGGCGGCATTCGTTTCCGGGGCCGGCGTGATTGGAAATTTCATAGGCCGGCAGCCCGGCATCGGTTAGGCGTTGCTGGCAGATCTCGAACATCGCCGCCCCGGTGTCTTCGTCGGTGGCTTCAACGGCGTCGCGATGAAAGGCCGTGCCCGGCTCGATACTGAGCTGATACACCGACAAATGCCCGCCCGCCAATTGAAGCGCCTGATCCAGGTCTTGGGCCAAGTCGTCAACCGTTTGCCCCGGCAATCCATAAATCAAATCGAAGGAAAAACGGGAAAAGGTTGCCGCCGCCATCCCAATGGCGTCCTCGGCTTCGGTTTTGGTGTGGCCGCGGCCGAGGAATTGAAGGTTTTGATCCCGGAACGATTGCACGCCCAGCGACAGGCGATTGACGCCGGCATCCCGGAAGGCCTGGAAGCGTTTTGTTTCGGAGGTGGAAGGATTGGCCTCCAGCGTGACTTCCAGGTCTTTGTCGGCCTTCCAATGGCTTTTCGCGGCATCAATCAACGCCGCCGCCGTTTCCGGCTGCATCAACGACGGCGTGCCGCCGCCGAAAAAGATGCTGGTTAATGTCCTGCCTTTTGTCTCGCCTGCGAAAAAGCCCAACTCCGATAACAACGCCTGGGCCCAACGGTCATGGTCGACGCTATCGGCGACATGGCTGTTGAAATCACAATACGGGCACTTCGACGCGCAAAACGGCCAGTGGATATAGAGGCTAATCCCTGAAGCAGGCATCGACCAGCTTCCTGAAGGCTCTAGCGCGGTGGCTGATTTGGTGTTTCCTGGAAGGGTCCATCTCGCCGAAGGTGATGTCATCGCCGTCGGCCATGAATACCGGGTCATAGCCGAAACCCCTGTCGCCACGCGGCGGCCATACCAGCGTGCCGTGGACGAAGCCCTCGAAGGTTTCCAAATGGCCGCCCTGGCCGCCCTGGCCGTCCCCCGGGCCTTCATCGGGCCAGCACAGGCTCAGCGCGCAGGCGAAATGGGCGGTCCTGTCGTCTTTGCCCCCCTTGGCCTTGCTGCGCAGCCCGTCTTCGACCTTTTGCATGGCCAGCCCGAAATCCTTGTCCGGCCCGGCCCAGCGGGCCGAATAAATCCCCGGATCGCCGCTTAAAGCGCGCACCACCAGCCCCGAATCGTCGGCCAGCGCCGGCAGCCCCGATGCTGCCGCCGTCGCCCGCGCTTTAAGCTCCGCATTGGCGATAAACGTCGTGCCGGTTTCCTCGGGCTCGTCCAGGCCCAAATCACCGGCCGACACCACCTTGGCCCCGAAGGTTGCCAGCAAGGCGGCGATTTCCCGCACCTTGCCGGGGTTGTGGCTGGCGATGACCAGGGTCGGTTCATCGAAATGGCGTGCCATTTGCCGGGGGCCTTAAGAGGTCTCGAAGACTTTTTTCTGGTGCGCCACCAACTCGGCCGTTCCCTTCGCCGCCAGGTCCATCAATTCATCGAAAGCCGCCCTTGAAAACGGGTCGGCCTCCGCCGTGCCCTGAACCTCGACGATAGCGCCGCTGCCGGTAAAGACGAAGTTGGCGTCGGCGTCGGCGTTGCTGTCTTCGGCGTAGTCCAAATCCAGCACCGGCACGCCGTTGTAGAGCCCGCAGGAGACGGCGGCGACGTGATCCTTCAACGGCACGGTGTCGAGTATGCCCAGCGCCACGCAACGCTCAAACGCCCGTCTCAGCGCCACATAGGCGCCGGTGATCGACGCCGTGCGGGTGCCGCCGTCGGCCTGGATGACGTCACAATCGACGCGCACCGACATTTCGCCCATGGCTTCGAGATCGGTGACGGCGCGAAGGCTGCGGCCGATCAGGCGCTGGATTTCCTGGCTGCGCCCCGATTGGTGGCCTGACTTGGCCTCGCGGTTGGTCCGCGTGTTGGTGGCCCGGGGCAACATGCCGTATTCGGCGGTCACCCAGCCGTGGCCGGAATCCCGGAGCCAGCCGGGCACCCGTTCCTCGACGGTGGCGGTGATGAACACCTTGGTGTCGCCGAAATGGGTCAGGCACGAGCCTTCGGCGTGTTTGGCGACGTCCGCCTCAAGGGTGACGCCGCGAAGCGCGTCGGCGGCGCGCCCCGAGGGCCGTTGGGAAGTTTTATCGTTCATGCCGGGATTACTAGCCCGTCAGCCCGGACAGGTAAAGAATTAGGCGGTTTTTTCCGCTGCTGCGTTGACGCTAGGGTGCTGCGAACATAAGTTCCCACCGATGATTACAGAACTGAACCAACGCTCACGAGAAATTTTGCGCCGGATCATCGAATCCTATGTGGAAACCGGTGAACCGGTCGGGTCCAGGACGCTGTCGAAACGGTTTTCCATGAGCCTGTCGCCGGCGACGATCCGCAACGTCATGGCCGACCTGGAAGATTCCGGGCTGTTGTTCGCGCCGCACACGTCGGCGGGACGGATGCCGACGGAAGCGGGGCTCCGCCTGTTTGTCGACGGCATCCTGGAAGTCGGCAACCTGACCGAAAAGGAACGCAAGGCCATCGATGTGCAGTGCGCCGGCACCCAAAACAATCTGGAAGGCCTGCTGGAGGACGCGACCCAGGCGCTTTCGGGTTTATCGCGCTGCGCGTCTCTGGTGCTGGCGCCGAAAGCCAAAAGCCCGCTTCGCCATATCGAATTCGTCAACCTCAGCCCCGGCCGCACCCTGGTGGTGCTGGTGGCGGAAAACGGCATCGTCGAAAACAGGGTCATTCAAACGCCCCGCGCCCTGCCGGCGTCGGCGTTGGTGGAAGCGACCAATTTCCTCAGTGCGCGCCTGGTCGGCCGGACCCTCGGCGAGGCCTATGACGAAATCATGGCGGAACTGGATGCCCATCAGGCCGAATTGGATGAATTGACGGCCCGGGTGGTGGAAAGCGGGCTGGCGACCTGGGCCGGCGACGGCCAGGAAGGCTCGCTGATCGTTCGCGGCCAATCCCACTTGCTGGAAGACGTCACCGCCGCCTCCGACCTGGAACAGATCCGCACCCTGTTCAATGCCTTGGAGACCAAAGGCGAGATGTTGAAGCTGCTGTCGCTCACCGATACCGCCGAAGGGGTGCAGATTTTCATCGGTGCCGATAATAGCTTGTTCAATCTGGCCGGTTGCTCGATGATCGTCGGCCCTTATAAAAACTCATCGGAATCCATTGTCGGCGCCATCGGAGTGATCGGCCCGACCCGTATTAATTATGCGCACATCATTCCGATGGTTGATTACACCTCGAAATTGATAAGCTGTCTCCTAGGACAACAGAGTTGATAAAAATGACCCCTGAAGACAACGACAATGAAATCGAACCGGGTGCCGAGGCAACGGAGACCCCGGACGGTAAACCCGAACCGGAAACGGATGTGGAAAACGTGACCGAAGACGGGACGGAAGAAGGCGCCGGCGAGGAAGAGGCGGCTCCTGAGGAAGTTCCCGAGGAAGGTACGGAAGAAGCCGCAGAGGACGCGCCCCCAGGGGACGATGAGGAAGAGGAAGACCTGGCCGCCACGGTCGCCGACCTTAATGACAAGCTGCTCCGCGCCCTGGCCGAGACCGAAAACATCCGCCGCCGCGCCGAACGGGACAAAGAGGATGCCTCGAAGTACGCGATTTCCAACTTTGCCCGCGACATGCTGGCGCTCAGCGATAACCTGCACCGTGCCATGGACAGCGTCGATGCCGAAACCCGCCAGAATGACGCCGCCGTTGAGCAGATCATGGTC
>DASCOC010000092.1:0-6393 GCA_036011805.1 Rhodospirillales bacterium | reverse complement strand
TCAATAAGTGACCGTAACAGAATAAATGAATCACCATCCTCCCTTCCGTCGTCATGGCCGGACTTGATCCGGCCATCCACGGGCCCCGCGCTCGGCATCAACCGCGTGGATACCCGGCTCAAGGCCGGGCATGACGGCGAAAGTGAAGTGACGCGGTTATTTTGTGACGAGCCCTAAGTTAGAGAAAACTCTCCAGATTGATGAGAAGCCTTGGGCGATTCATCAATCCGAATTTGCTCCAAGGCGGAAAGTTTTGCCCAAAAATGAAGCGCCAGGTGCACGGGTCCTGGGAAACCCGTGCAACGTGCCGACAGCGAAACGACACTCCTGACGCCTCATTGAAGCCGGCTAGGCTCCACGCACACGAAAGCGCTTATCGCTTTCAACCACCCGTTTCCGCAAGCGCACCCTGAGCAAGGGAACCGGTTGCGGGGCGGGGTGGTGGCGGTCCGTTTTGAATGGCCCCGTTGCCGGGGCTGTTCCGCCACGGGCCACAATCGGCGGAAAGCCTTGCTAAAACATGCGAACCTTCAAGGGCGAAAACGAAGTAAGCGTTGGCTCCTTCGCTCAAACCCCCCGGAGGCGCGAAACCTCAAGACCGGCGGTCCAGCCTGACCAACAGTCTGTACCCCCATCCTCGCGGCGAATACTCCAGCCCGACAACAGCCGAACTCTCGCGGCACCGCGTCACGGAGCGAGCCAATCCCCCCCGCGGGGAAGGGCCGACCCTTCCGTGAAATAAGGTCCGCCTCGCTTAAACCGAGGCTTTCCGTCAACAACCGATGGACGCACACCCGGGCCGAAACCCGAAGCCGTCTCACCGGCCGTCAGCACCCCAGGCTTGGTCAACGCAACATGCGCCGCCCTCCCCTCGGAACAACCATTTCCTAAGCATCGGGAAAATCCAGAAGGAAAATTCCAATCGCCAAGAAAAAGTTGCTTTTACGCTTTCGCGCACGGTTTGCATGCTGTAAATATAGAAACCTTTTTTCAATTGAAATTTTGCATATTCTTAAAGTTTTCTGTGTATAAATTCCCTATATTTACACATTTTACCCACAAGTTATCCACATACTTGTACACATTCTTTATCAACTTCCTGAAAAATCAACCCTTTATGCGGGAAGTCCTGGTTAGGCAATTAAGGTACTCCCGGCGCAACGGCGCCGAAACGGACGGTGGTTTTTATCGTTAGGTTTTTCTGACGGTGGACATTGACTCGAATTTGTCGAGCGTTTAAACGAAACTGACGCAATCGGAATCCATTCCGGGTTTCCCGCCGCCGATTTTCCCTGTCCTAGGATTAGAATTGGCAACGATATCGTCAGGTCCAGCGTTGACAATCAAACCGCGAAAAGGGTTTGCTGAAGTTGGATTTCTCGGGATGTTACCGGCATCGACGCCGGAACGGATAGTTTCCGCCGCCAAGAGGGCCCACCGATGAGTACAAGAAGCCGGCCGCGTTCTCCCCACTTGCAGATCTATCGGCCCCAGATCACCTCGATCTTGTCGATCGCGCATCGTCTGACGGGCGTGGTTTTGGCCGCCGCCGCCCTGCTGCTTACTTACTGGTTGGCCTCGGCGGCCTATGGACCGGAGTCCTTCGCCCGGGCGCAAGCTTTTTTTGGACATTGGTTCGGACGGCTGATTTTGTTCGGGGTGACCTTTTTCCTCTTCTATCATTTGTGCAACGGCATCCGGCACCTGCTCTGGGATATCGGTTGGGGGTTCGAGCTTCCCCGGTTGCGAAGCTCTGGCGTGGTGGTGGTGGTGGCGTCGACGGTCCTGACCGTCTTGATCTGGTTCGCCCCTTACATCGTGGCGGGAAAATTGTAATGGAGATGCGTTCATCTCTCAGGCGGGTGCAAGGCCTCGGTTCCGCCAAGGAGGGAGTCGGCCATTGGTGGGCGGAGCGGTTGACATCCATGGCCTTGGTGCCGTTGGTTCTGTGGTTCATGGCCTCGGCGGTCTTCCTCGTCGGCGCCAATCACGCCGCCTTCAAGGCCTGGGTAGGTTCCTTCGGCAACGGCCTTATGCTGGTGTTGTTTATTATTGCCCTTTTTCACCACGCGCAACTGGGTTTGCAAGTCGTCATAGAGGACTATGTGCATGGAGAGACGGCCAAAATGGCGCTCCTGATCGCCGTCAAGTTCGCTTTCTTCTTCATAGGCGCCGGCAGCGTTAGCGCCGTTCTCCACCTCGCCTTCGGGAACTGATCCGGGCATGCCGCAAGCATACGAAATCATCGATCACACTTACGACGTCATCATCGTCGGCGCCGGCGGCGCCGGCCTGCGCGCCACCATGGGCATGGCCGCGGCGGGACTGAAGACGGCCTGCATCAGCAAGGTTTTCCCGACCCGCAGCCACACCGTCGCCGCCCAGGGCGGGGTCGGCGCCGCGCTCGGCAACATGGCCAAGGACAGATGGCAATGGCACATGTATGACACGGTCAAGGGTTCCGACTGGCTGGGCGATCAGGACGCCATCGAATACATGTGCCGCCACGCCGTCCCGTCGGTGCTCGAGCTGGAACATTTCGGCGTGCCGTTCTCGCGCACCGCCGAGGGAAAAATCTTTCAGCGGCCCTTCGGCGGCCACATGAGCAACTTCGGCGAGGCTCCCGTGGCGCGCGCCTGCGCCGCCGCCGACCGTACCGGCCACGCCATCCTGCATACCCTTTACCAGCAGAGCCTGAAACATAAAGCCGAGTTCTTCATCGAGTTTTTCGCCCTCGACATGATCATCGACGAAGACGGCGTCTGCCGTGGTGTCGTCGCCTGGAATCTGGACGACGGCACCATCCACCGCTTCCGCGGGCATATGACGGTGATCGCCACCGGTGGCTACGGCCGCGCCTATGCTTCCTGCACGTTGGCCCACATCTGCACCGGCGACGGCAACGGCATGACGGCGCGGGCGGGGCTGCCTTTGCAGGATCACGAGTTCGTTCAGTTCCATCCCACCGGCATCCATGGGGTCGGTTGCCTGATCAGCGAAGGCGCCCGGGGCGAGGGCGCCTATCTGACCAATTCCGAAGGCGAACGTTTCATGGAGCGCTACGCGCCGAGCGCCAAGGACCTGGCTTCCCGCGACGTGGTCAGCCGCGGCATGACCATCGAGATCCACGAGGGCCGCGGCGTCGGCCCGGACAAGGACCATCTTTTGTTGCACCTGGAGCATTTGAGCGAGGATATCTTTACCGAGCACCTGCCGGGAATCACCGAGACGGCCAAGGTCTTTGCCGGCATCGATGCCACCAGGGAGCCGATACCGGTCCTGCCGACGGTGCATTACACCATGGGCGGCATCCCCACCAATCTTCACGGCGAGGCCCTGCGTCCCACGGAAAGCGATGCCGACGCGGTTGCCCCTGGCCTCATGGCCGTTGGCGAATGCGCCTGCGCCTCGGTGCATGGCGCCAACCGGCTGGGCACCAACTCGCTTCTTGACATCATCGTTTTCGGCCGTGCCGCGGCGATCCGCGCCGCCGAGCTGATCGACTCGGAAAGCCCGCACAGATCCCTGCCCAAGGATTCGGCCGACATGGCGCTATCCCGTCTCGACCGGTTGCGCCATGCCTCGGGTTCGCTGAAAACGGCGGAAATCCGCCGCGCCATGCAGCGCGACATGCAAAGCCACGCCGCCGTCTTCAGGGATGAAAAGGTGTTGGCCGAGGGCTGTGAAACCATCGACAAGGTGGCGGCGAACATCGCCGACATCGGCATCGGCGACCGTTCGATGATCTGGAACTCGGACTTGGTGGAAGCCCTGGAGCTTGAAAACCTTATGGCCTGTGCCCGGGCGGCCATGTTTTCCGCCGAGGCGCGCAAGGAAAGCCGGGGGGCGCATGCCCGCGAGGACTACCCCGACCGGGACGACGACAACTGGATGAAACATACGCTGGCCTGGATCGGCGACGACGGCAAGGTGACACTCACCTACCGGCCGGTCCACACCTGGACGCTCACCGACGAGGTCGATTACATCGAGCCACAGGCTCGGGTGTATTAGGAGGCGACGGCAACATGGTTGAATTCGCCCTTCCCGCCGATTCGAGGATCGTCGGCGGCAAGACTTTCAAGGCGCAAGCCGGCGTCACCAACATGCGGATTTTCAAGATCTACCGGTTTAATCCCGACAGCGGCGAAAACCCCCGTCTCGATACTTTCGAAGTCGACATGGACGGATGCGGCGTCAAGGTCCTCGACGCCCTGAACAAGATCAAGAACGAGATCGATTCCACCCTCACCTACCGCCGCTCGTGCCGCGAGGGCATCTGCGGTTCCTGCGCCATGAACATCGACGGCGTCAACACCCTGGCCTGCCTCAAACCCATCGAGGACATCAAGGGCGTGGTAAAAATCTATCCCCTGCCCCATTTGCCGATGGTCAAGGACCTGGTGCCGGATCTGACCGTCCCCTATGCCCAGTACCACTCCATCGAACCGTGGCTTCAGACTTCCTCCGCCGTGCCGACGGACGGCGAAAGGTTGCAGTCGGAGGAAGAACGTTCGAGGCTGGACGGCCTGTGGGAATGCATCCTCTGCTTTTGCTGCCAGACAAGCTGCCCCAGCTATTGGTGGAACGGCGAGAGGTTTCTGGGGCCGGCCATTCTTTTGCAGGCCTACCGCTGGATCGCCGATTCCCGAGACGAGGCGGCGGGCGACAGGTTGGACGATCTTGACGACCCGTTCCGGCTGTACCGCTGCCACACCATCATGAACTGCACCAACACCTGCCCCAAGGACCTCAACCCGGGCCAGGCCATCGGCAAGATCAAGGCCGCCTTGTTCAAACGGCTCTAGGGCCGGTTGGCCTCGAAGACGGCCGGGGGTGCGCGGTAATCCGGACGTAGAGCTTCAAGGTTTTCAAATCCGCCGCGCCGGCGGCCGTCATCATATGGAAATGGCCTTCCTGGAATTTGATCGGCAAGGTGACGTAACACCCGCCCTTCTTGACTTTGCCGTCCGGCGGCAGGTAATCGGCGATCGTGGTCCGGGTTTGCGTCAAGAACCAGTCGAGCAAATGTTGCGAACTGAAGCCTTCGCCGGTGGCGTTTTGAAAAAAAATTTCGGCGTCCCCCTTCTCGTTTTCATAGGCGTCGACCGTTTGCCTGGACAGTTGCAGGTTGCCGCTGTCGGGATGATGGTAGTCGGCCTCGAAGCCGATGTGATGGAGCATAAAGTCGAATTCGCCGCCGATCCGCTCGTTGCTCATTCTTCAATCCCGGGTCCGGCGGTTGATGGCGTAGTCCCCGGTCCCTTCGTGAAAAGGCTGCATCAGCATCCGGTGCAGGTGCTGGGCGCCCGGATCGCGAAACAGGTCGATGCCGATGGTCATGCCTTGATGACCTTTTTCGGGTTGGTCGCGGTAGGTTCCCAACAGGCGGTCCCACCAGGGCAGGTTGAAACCGAAGTTGGAGTTGGTCTCGTGGGCCAGAAGCGAATGGTGAACCCGGTGCATGTCCGGCGTCACCACCAACAGCCTGAGCCAACGATCAAAGCCCAAGGGCAAGCCGAAGTTGGCATGGTTGAACATGGCGGTGGCGTTGAGCAATACCTCGAAGATCATCACCGCCACGGCGGGCGGGCCAAGCACCGCGACCACCGCCATCTTGATGACCATCGACAGGACGATCTCGACCGGATGGAACCGCGCTCCCGTGGTGACGTCGATATCCAGGTCGGCATGGTGCATGCGGTGCAATCGCCACAGCAAAGGCACCGCGTGAACCATGACGTGTTGAAGGTAAATGGCGAAATCGAGGATCGCCACCGAAGCGGCGACGGCCAGCCAATAGGGAACGGAAAGGTTGTTGAAAAGCCCCCAATCCCGATCGGCGGCGAGCATCGCCAGGCCGACGGCGGCGACGGGAAACAGCAGCCGCAGCACGGCCGTATTCAAGGCGACGATCCCCAAATTCGCATACCAGCGAACGGCCCGGGATTGGCTCAATGCTCGCTTGGGCGCGATCAGCTCCAAGAACATCATCAATGCCAGCACGCCGAAAAAGCATCCCAGCCGGATCGCCGTTTCATTGTCGAGAAGGAATTTCGCCATGGTCCCGGCTCCCCAGAGATAATGAATTTAGCGGCTTTATAAGGGCCGCGCAAAGGGCCGCGGCCGGAGCCCCGGCACCGTCCTGATACAGAGGAATCACATAAGATTTGGACCACTAGTGGCCCGCGTCAGCCAAATTGCACCCCTACGACGGTCTTGCGAGGTTTCCGGCTAGGAGCGCGTCGCGCCGCGGTGTCCGTGCACCACAAGCGGCACGCGACGACGTCCGGAAGCCTCGCAAGACCGCCCAAAGGGTCGCTTTTCCCGTCCCCTCGGGGCGTCGGGAACGCTTGACGATGTCCCCGCATCGCCTGCGCGCGCCCTCCTACC
>DASCOC010000091.1:0-7953 GCA_036011805.1 Rhodospirillales bacterium | reverse complement strand
GTCCCTGGAAAATATTTCCGGCACCTTCGTCCACAAGGACGACCTTTGGAACACGGTTCTGCTAAAAGGCGAAGTGGGCGAGAATAAATCCTTCGAGCTGACCATCCGCCCCGGCAAAGACGGCAACCGAAATTTGGTGATGACTTCGTCGGATGCGGGCGCGGTCATGAGAATCATGGAATTCTACGATTCCATGGTCGGCGGAAAATTGGAAATCACCGGGCGGTACGATGACAAGGAGCTCGGCAATCCCTTAAGCGGAAACCTGCGGGTCACCGATTACCGGGTCACCGAGGCGCCGGTGCTGACCCGGGTGCTGAGCATCATGGCGCTGACCGGCATCCTGGAGGCCTTGGAAGGCGAGGGGCTGGCCTTCAAAAATCTGGATATCCCGTTTGTCCTCGGCTCCGGCACCCTACAGGTCAAGGACGCCAGCGCCACCGGGACCTCGCTCGGCTTTACCGGGTCGGGAATCGTCTACACCTATGCCGACATCGTCGATGTCAGCGGCACCGTGGTGCCGGCCTATGCCATCAACAGCGCCTTGGGCGTTATTCCGTTGCTCGGCGATCTTCTCACCGGCGGCAAGAAAGGCGGCGGCGTGTTCGCGGTCAACTACACCATGAGCGGCTCCACCGACGATCCCAAGGTCACTCTCAACCCCCTGTCCGCGCTGACGCCGGGGATCTTCCGCAACATCTTCGATATCTTCGACGGTTCCAAAGCCGGCGCCGCCGAGGGCGGTCTTTAGGCGACCGGTTTCAGCCCGCCCCGTTCAAACCGCCCCGTTCAAACCGCTTTGATCAGGGCGTGGCGCTTTTTCCCCGCCGACAGCTTGATGACGCCGTCGGCGCCCAAGTCGGCGTTGGTAATGGCCTGAGTCTCATCGCCGATGGCGGCGTCGTTGACGCGCCCGCCGCCGCCCTTGATCAACCGCCGCGCCTCGCCGTTGGATTGCGCCAGCCCGGCCCGTTTGAACAGCTCGAAGGCGGCGATGCCGGCGTCCAAATCGGCGCTTGGGATTTCAACCGTCGGCAGGCCTTCACCTTGGGCGCCTTCCTCGAAGGTCTGGCGCGCGGTCTCGGCGGCGGCCTTGGCGGCGTCTTCGCCATGGCAAAGCGCCGTTGTTTGGTCGGCCAGCACCTTCTTGGCCTCGTTGATGTCCTCGCCCTCTAGGGCCTCCAAAATGGCGATTTCTTCCAGCGGCAGCTCGGTGAACAGACGCAGGAACTTAGCAACGTCGGCGTCCTCGGTGTTGCGCCAGTATTGCCAATAGTCATAGGCCGACAGCATGTCTTCGTTCAGCCACACGGCGCCGTCGGCGGTCTTGCCCATCTTGGCGCCGGAACTGGTTTCCAACAGCGGCGTCGTCAGCCCGAACAGCTCCAGCCCCTCGATGCGGCGGCCGAGATCGACGCCGCCGACGATGTTGCCCCATTGGTCCGAGCCGCCCATTTGCAGGGTGCAGTGATGGCGGCGGCCCAGTTCCAGAAAATCGTAGGCCTGCAGGATCATGTAGTTGAATTCCAGGAAGCTCAGCGGTTGCTCGCGCTCCAGGCGCAGCTTCACCGATTCATACCCCAGCATCCGGTTGACGGAAAAATGCCGGCCGTAATCGCGCAGGAAGGCGATGTAATCGAGATCATCGAGCCAGTCGGCGTTGTTGACCATAACCGCATCCGTCGGCCCCCCTTCCTGCCCATCTGGCCCAAAGGTCAGAAACTTGGCGAACACCTCCTTGATCCCGGCCATGTTGGCGGCGATGTCGTCGTCGCTGAGGAACTTGCGGGCTTCGTCCTTGCCGGACGGGTCGCCGACCTTGGTGGTGCCGCCGCCCATCAGCACGATGGGCTTGTGCCCGGCTTGCTGGAACAGCCTCAGCAGCATGATCGACACCAGGGACCCGGCATGCAGGCTGGGCGCGGTGCAATCGAACCCGATATAGGCGGTAACCGGATCTTTTCCCGATGCCAAGGCGTCGAGGGCTCCTAAGTCCGTGCACTGGTGCATGAAGCCGCGATCGACGACGCTTCGAATAAATTCTGATTTATAGCTGGTCATGTTTTCCCCGGTCCCTTGAAAGGGTTTATGCTATCGCTATCGAACACGCAATCCCGACTTTCATGGAAAGGGCCAACATGGCGGAGAAGGGCACGCAAACGGCCATCGGCTTGATGAGCGGCACCTCCATGGACGGCATCGACGCCGCGCTGCTGCAAACCGACGGCGAGGCGGTGTCCGGTTTCGGGGCGGCGCTGAGCCTGACCTATACAGAAGACTTCCGGGCCAAACTGCGCGGCTTGTTGGGCCGCGATTCGGAAGGCGACGAGGACGCCACCGCCGTCGGCGAGGAATTGACCGACCTTCACGGCGAAGCGGTTCGGGCGTTGTTGTCCGAATGCGGCCTTGGGCCAAGCGATATCGACGTCATCGGTTTTCACGGCCACACCGTTTTCCACCGCCCCGAGCAGGGCATCACCCGCCAGATCGGCGACGGCGGACGCCTGGCTAAGGCTACCGGCATTGCCGTGGTCGATGATTTCCGCGCCAACGACGTCGCCGCCGGCGGCCAGGGGGCGCCGTTCGCGCCGCTCTATCACGCGGCGCTGTCGAGGAAGTTCGAGAAGCCGCTGGCGGTGCTCAATATCGGCGGCGTCGCCAACGTCACCTGGATCAGCCCCGACGGCGGCCTGATCGCCTTCGACACCGGCCCCGGCAACGCCCTGATCGATGATTGGGTGCGCGCCCAAGAAGGCCTGGCCATGGACGAAGGCGGCAAACTGGCGCATCAAGGCACCGTCAACCAAGCCGCCCTGGACGCGTTGATGGACAATCCCTATTTCGATCTGCCCTATCCGAAATCCCTCGACCGCGAAGATTTCGATATCGCGCCCGTGGCTGAGCTTTCCACCGCCGATGGCGCCGCGACCCTGGTGGCCTTTACCGTCGCCAGCATCGATGCGGCGGTGCATCAGTTCCCGGCGCTGCCCAACCGCTGGCTGGTGTGCGGCGGCGGCCGTCATAATCCGGCCCTGATGGCGGCGTTGCGCGGGCTGTTGCCGCAACCGGTGGAACCGGCGGAAATGGCCGGCTGGCAGGGCGACGCGCTGGAAGCCCAGGCGTTCGCCTATTTGGCGGTGCGTTCGCTCCAGGGGCTGCCGCTCAGCCTGCCCGGCACCACCGGCGTAGATCAGCCGACCACCGGCGGCGTCCTGCACCGGCCGGACGGGGCATGAACGGCACCCTGTCGCTGAAAATAAAAAGTAGGCATTGGTGGGCATCGGTCGGCATTCGGTGGACATCCGGTAGTCATTTGGTGGACATCCGGTAGGCATCGGGTGGACATCGGGTGGGCAGGGCGTGGTCATTAATTTGCTACCCGACGGACTTTGCGGCCTCGGCGACGTTGGCGGCTTCGGCGAAGATTTCGGCGGCGGACTTGCCGCTCGCTTGCAAGGGCGTCTTGATTGGCGCCGGGGGCAGCGCCGGCAGTGCCGGCAGGGGTTCTTTGCGGTTTTTCATCGCCGCCAATCGCGCCTGCAACTCGACGCAGCGGGCCGCGGTATGGAAGTGGTGGTTCTGGATGGCGCGGCGATAGACGGCCTCAAGCTTGCCGATCAGCGCATCGGTGTTGCCGCCGAGGTCGCTGGCGTGTTCGGCGTGGATGGCGCGGATGCGGTCGCGGACCCGGTCGGTGCGCAGCAATCGATAGCCCTGATGCTTGGACGATTTACCACTGTATCCGGCCTCGTGGGCAGCGACGGAAGCGCTGGCGTAGAGCACGAAGTAATGGCAAAAGCGTTCCTGGCGGGGGTTCAACGGGCGCCGGGGCAGGGGAATATCCATGATATTAAACCTTTCATCAAACAAGATAAAGGAATAATATCAGAAATAGGACTAAAAAGCAAGAAAAAAGAACACAGAAAGAACTTCTGGAATTTGGCGAATGCGCTATGGGTTTGAAGCAAATGTATAGCGACTGGCTAAAGAATGTCCGCTTTCGGGGGGTAAGCGGACATAAATCAGGGTGTGGGAAAGAGTCCGCTATTAGCCATAAGCGGACCTTAGCTCGAGGAGATCGATGGCAAGGTATAGACGACATGAGGGGTATTTCTGGATAACGGCAAAATTGGCCGAATGGGCTTCCTAAAAGGGGCAAACCACCAATGTTAGGCTGTCGGATGGCTCTGCGGTAAAGTGATTTTATTGGCAGGGTATTTTGGGTACAACCGAAATGGATTTGAAGCTTATCTGGGAAATGCCGGTTAATATGAACGGGCGTCAACGGGCGCTGGATAAACATCCACAAGGAACAAAAGTATATGACCCATTCCAATAAAAATGCCTGGTCCTCGGAACTGTTCAATCTATTCAGGGATGGCGGGGTGACGTTGTTTCCCTTTATCCCGGATGCCGGAAATGCACGCCTCATTGAATTGGCCACCGCCCATAACGAGACCCGCCCGGTGCTGTTGACATCGGAAGAGGAAGGCGTTGCCGTCTGCGCCGGGGCGGACCTGGTCGGCAAACGGGGCGTGTTATGCATGCAGTCGTCTGGTGTCGGCAATTGTCCCAATTTCCTGTCGCTGGCTAAGGGCGGGGATTTTCCGATCCTGTTGATGGTGTCTATGCGCGGCGATTATGGCGAACAAAACCCGTGGCAATACCCCATGGGCCAGGCTGTAGATCCGATCCTGCACGCCATGGGTGTTCTGACGTTTTGGGTCGAGAGGTCGGAAGACCTGAAGACCGCAGCTACGGCGGCGTTGTCGGCGTCGGGCAAGGGCGGCCAATCGGCGGCCTTGATCCTGTCGCAGAAATTTCTTGGCGCTAAGGCGTTTTAGGGATGGGCAAACCCACCCCCACCCTGGACCGCCGCGAAGTCCTGTCCGGCTTGTTTCCGTCGCCGGACGAAATCCTGTTTATTGCCGGGCTGGCCGGTTCGGCGCGCGATGCCGCCGGACTAACCAATGATGGCGACAATCTCTTCACCATGGCCGGAACCATGGGCGCCGCCGTTCCAATGGGGCTGGGGGTAGCACTTGCGGCTCCCGATTCACAAGTCGTGGTGGTCACCGGCGATGGCGAATTACTTATGAACATCGGCTCACTCGCCAGCGTCGCGACCATGGCGCCGGGAAATTTGTCAATTGTCTGCATCGACAATGGCTGTCACGGCGAAACCGGCGGCCAGAAAGGGCATACGTCGAACCGCACGGATCTTGCCAAAATGGCTGAAGGCGCGGGCCTGGCCTCGGTCATGGTTCTGGAAACGGCGGATCAGATGGAGACGGCGGCGAATTTCCTGACCGACATGCCGGCTCCCCGCTTTCTGCAGGTTCGTGTCACCGACGGCCCGCCCACCGACTATACGCGTAACATGAATCCGGCCCAGTGCCGATCCCGTTTCCGCAACGCCTTTCTTGGGATCCGCTGACGAACGAGGTGCGGACTTACCAATAGGCGATTTTTCATTCGGCTATTTATATCGACTGGCAATTCAGATCCTATTGTGAGACGTCCGCTTTCAGCCTTAAAACGGACATGACTGGTGACGGCAATCAATGTCCGCTTAGGGTCAGAAGCAGACATCAATGATTGGAATATGAGAATTTGAAATCTCCCAGGACCGGCTATACGGATTACAGTTTTTCTCCGCACTCTTATTTGGGCCCTAACCTAACGGCGGCGTCGGGCGCAATCCCCAATCATGTCATAAGCTAGCAGGCCGTCGATTATGGTTTCGATCTTCTGTCGTCAGTCTGAAGGTCTGGGGGGTTCCACCGGTTCGGACGCAACTTGTGACGCGTTGCCTTGCCGCCAGCCGAAGAACTGCAACAACAGTACCGGAGACGCGATGGCGAAGCCGATGACGCCGGATTCGATGCCGGGCGCAATGACGAAAAGCGCCCCCAATCCCATAAGCCAGCGGTGCCAGCCGGCCATGGGGTGGAGCAGGTATCCGGTCAGCGCCGAACCGATCATGACGACTCCGATGGCGCAGCCGATGGTCGCGATCAGGAACTGCTCCCATGAGAAACCGTCAATCACGAACAGCATAGACGGCGCATAGATGAAGACGAATGGCACCAAGGCCTTGGCCGCGCCCAGCTTGAAGGCGGTGTTTCCGGTTTGCATGAGGTCCGACTGGGCAATCGTCGCGCCCGCATAGGCCGCGAGCGCCACGGGCGGAGTGATGTCGGCGAGAACGCCATAATAGAAGACAAAGAAATGGGTCTGCAAAGCCTCGACGCCGAGGATGGCGAGCGCCGGCGTCGCCATGGTGGCGAGCACGAGGTAGGTAGCCGTCGTCGGCAAGCCGGCCCCCATGACAATGCACGACAGCGCCACCAGGATGAGCGTGATGAAGCGTGTCGCCTGCTCCACCGTCAACCATCCCATGGGGTCCAGTGCGACAACGAACCCGCCGGCGTCCCCGGCGAAGGTCGTCACCATTGCGGCGATGTTGAAAGGGGTTCCGGTTACCGTCAACACGCCGATGATAATACCCACCGTGGCCGCTGCGGCGCCGACGGAAAGTGCGTACTTGGCGCCCATCTGGAAGGCATCGATAAACTCCCGGATACCGACAGGATCACAGCCCAGGTATCGGCCGGAGACCTCTTCCGGGATGCCCCGTGTGGTAAGCAGAAGCCAGCGGATAAAGCGGTTGCCGAAGCCCATGGCAAGACACGCGGAAATCGACCAGAACGCCGCCCAATAGGGCGTGTGGCCGACGAAGATCATGTAGATGATCAGGATAAACGGCAAAACCGTCAGCCAGCGCCGGGCCAAAACCTTGGCCAGCACGGGCAGCTCGTCCGGCCTTAATCCACGCAAACCAAGGCGCTTGGCCTCGAAATGAACCATCATCAGAACGCCAAGATAATGCATGGATGCGGGAATAACGGCGGCGAGGATGATGTCGGGCAGCGGGATTTCCAGAAATTCCACCATCAGGAAGGCGGCCGAGCCCATGATCGGCGGCGTGATCTGCCCGCCCGTCGATGCCGCCGCCTCCACGGCGCCGGCGAAATGCGCCTGGTAACCGACGCGCTTCATGTTGGGGATGGTCAGCGACCCGGTCATCACCGTGTTGGCGATGGAGGAGCCCGAAATCATGCCCATCATTCCCGACGCCAGAACGCTGACCTTGGCGGGGCCGCCGGCATACTTGCCGGCGATGCAATGGGCGATGTCGATGAACAACTGGCCCAGTCCGACACGAATGGCGATCATGCCGAACAGGACGAAATGGAAAACGTACGTGGCAACCACGAAAACGGGCCTGCCGTTAACCCCTTCGCCCTTAAGATAGAGATGGTCGATCAGCCCCGGCCAGGCGGTGCCCGGATGCACCAGGGGGTAGGAGAAATAAGGACCGAACAGCCCATACATGACGAAGATGATGGTGATGACGGGCAGCGCCAGGCCGGACGTGCGTCTCGCCGCCTCGACCACCAGGATGACCATGGCGGTGCCGAGAAGAAGATCGAGCCTGGCCGGATCGCCGATGCGGAAATTCAGCTCATCAAGCTTGCCGAATATA
This sequence comes from Rhodospirillales bacterium, assembly GCA_036011805.1. Lineage (GTDB taxonomy): Bacteria > Pseudomonadota > Alphaproteobacteria > Rhodospirillales > Casp-alpha2 > Casp-alpha2. Next base: position 404 of record DASCOC010000091.1, on the reverse strand, counting down.
CTGTTGTAACCATCGTAGGTGATGGCCACATACATGGACGCAACGGCGACCAGCGTGAACAGAAACCAATCGTAGGCGGGCACCCCGCCATGGCGTTTTTCATCGGCCAGCTTTCGGTCCTCGGGACTCAAAGACGAAATTTTCCTGATCACTGGCTCAAGGGCGATCAGCAAGACGACAATGCTCGCGGTTGCGGTAATTCCCGCTCCCTGGTTTTCAATCCCGGCGGTCAGCCCGCCGACGCCACCGCCGAAGTAATAAGAGCCCGCGCCGAGCAGAACGATGAGAATGGGGATGCGGCGCTTAGCTTCGAACACCAGTGTCAACATCATCATCGCCATGTTGATCGTGATCGGGGCCGGCGGCGGAAAGGCTTTACCCCAGAGGTTCGCGCCGATAAAGCC
>DASCOC010000090.1:0-2664 GCA_036011805.1 Rhodospirillales bacterium | reverse complement strand
AAGCGGATAGGCACGGATTGAGGTTCAGCAAGGTGACGGTGTGGCTCGCCCTTTTCAGCACCGCGGAAAGATAACCAAACCCGATCGGGATATCATACGGCATCCCCTTGATCGCGGCTTTGGGCATGATCAGGGTGATTTTCATGGCGGCGCCTTTCCGTAAGCACGTTTACTGATTCTAACGTGGGGGCGGCGGTCATTGTTGTAAAGTTCAAACCTTTCGTCCAGATCGTTTTTCCCTGTTTCAACAGTATCGCCACCGAAGACCTTCGCTTCTCATCCCCAATGGGTTGGTTTATGGTTGTTCCGCGAGGAAGGTTTTCGGGGGAAATACGTCAATATGAGTAGCGATGAAAATCACCCCCCCGCGCAACAGCCGTCAACCCTTCAGCAATCCCTGGACCAAGCCGTTCAGCACCACAAGGCGGGTGACTTACGTAAGGCGGAAGACCTCTACAAACAGATCCTGGATGCCGATCCCAATCATGCCGTCGTCCTGCATCTTCTTGGCGTCACCAACTTCCAGTCCGGGCAAGGCGACATTGCCGTTGAGTTGATTTCCAAGTCGGTGGCCATCAAGCCCGATTACGCCGAGGCCCATAACAGCCTGGGCAATACCTTCAGGGCCCTGAAAAAACTGGAAGAAGCCGCCGCCAGCTTTCAAAAAGCCCTAACCCTCAACCCCGATATCCTGGAGGCGCACAACAACCTTGGCAATACCCTCAAGGACCTGGGCCGGCTGGATGAAGCTGCCGCCAGCTATCACCAGGCGCTGGCAATCGAGCCCGATTTCGCCGAGGCGCATAACAATCTGGGCAATGCGCTTAAAGATCTAGGCCGGCTGGATGAGGCCGCCGCCAGTTATCACAAAGCCCTTGATATCAAGCCGGATATCGTCGAGGCGCATAACAACCTTGGCAACGTGCTCAAAGACTTGGGCCGGCTGGATGAATCCATCGCCAGCTATCACCAGGCGCTGGCCATCAAGCCGGATTATGCCGAGGCGCACTTTAATCACGCCAACGCGCTGCAGAGACAGGGCAAGCTGGATGAGGCCGTCGCCAGCCACCGCAAGGCCATCGCCATAAGGCCTGAATACGTCGAGGCCCATAACAATCTCGGCCTTGTGTTCCAGGACCTAGGCCAACTGGACGAGGCCATCGCCAGTTACCGCAAGGCGCTCGCCATCAACCCCAATTCCGCCGAGGCGGAAAGGAACCTTCTGTTCGCCCTGCTGTACGTTCCGGGCTTAACGCCGGAGGATATTTTTGCCGAACATTCGCGCTTCGCCGAAAAGCACGTGCAAGGCATCGCCAGGTCAACGGAGGAATTGACCAATGATGCGAGCCCGGACCGAAAGCTTCGGGTCGGGTATCTATCGTCGGACTTTCGCAATCATCCTGTCGGGGCGAATGTGCTTCCTCTGATCTCTTCTTTCGACGCAGCCAAGTTCGAGGTCTTTTGTTACGCCGATGTTCCACGCCCCGACGCGATGACGGAACAATTCCAGTCGTTGGTGGACCACTGGATATCGATCAACGGAAAATCGGATTCCGACATCGCCGGGATGGTGCGCGCCGATGGGATCGATATTTTGGTCTCGCTGGCCGGTCATTTCGACCGCAACCGGCCGCTGATCTGCGCCCACCGGGCGGCGCCGGTGCAAGTGAGTTACCACGACGGGGCCACCAGCGGCCTGGAGGAAATGGACTATTGGCTGACCGACGGCTTCCTGCATCCGCCGGACACGAAGGAGGTATTTACGGAGGAACTGCAACGGTTGCCCGTGTTTTACCAGTATCCGCCGTTGGATGACGCGCCACCCGTCGGTCCGCTTCCGGCGGAAAAGGCCGGGATGGTTACGTTCGGATCCTTTAACAACCCTGCGAAGGTCAACGATGAGGTCATCGGTTTGTGGGCGGAGGTGCTAAAATCCGTTCCCGGATCGCGATTGTTGCTCAAGTACAAAAATTGGTACGCCGAGGAGTCGTTGCAAGAAAGCCTGATCAAACGATTCACGGCATCGGGTGTCGACCATGACCGCGTCCTCCTCGAAGCTTCACCGGATACCTTATCGGAACATCTTGGGCGCTACGGCGCGATCGACATCGGGCTGGACCCGTTTCCGTTCAACGGGGCGACGACGACCTTTCAGGCGCTATCGATGGGGGTGCCGGTGGTGTCGCTTGCCGGTAAAACCTTCATCAGCAGAGCCGCGGGATCGATCCTGCATCAAACGGGACTCGAAGACTTGGCGGTGGATACGCCAGAGGCCTACGTCGCCTGCGCCGGGGAATTGGCCGGGGATATTGAACGACTGAAAAAACTGAGAACTGAATTGCGAGGACGCGTGGCGGCTTCACCGCTTTGTGACGCGCCTGCCTACGCTTTCAGCATCGAGACCGCCTTTCGGGATATGTGGCGGAATTGGTGCAGACGGCACAAAAACACACCTTGACGTGAAGGCATCGTGGGCCTGGAGTTGAGTCCAGACGGTTTTTTGTTTAAGGGGAAACGGTGAAAAACAGACAACAAAGACGCCATGAACGGCGCCAACAAAAAATGGCCCGGGCGGCTGAAATGCGCTCCCCGTTGCACCACGCCTCCGCACTGTTCCAATCGGGACAGGCCCAGCAGGCGGGTGAAATTTTAGAAAAATTTTTA
>DASCOC010000089.1:0-2694 GCA_036011805.1 Rhodospirillales bacterium | reverse complement strand
GCCCATCTCCCTGAGACCGGCGACACAAGCCGCGGTCATGGCGGTGAAGGCGGGTTCATTGCGCTTGCCGCGGTTGGGCGCCGGGGCCAGATAGGGCGAATCGGTTTCAACCAGGATTCTTTCCAAGGGCGCGGTGGTGGCGACGGCGCGGATATCATCCGCCGTTTTGAAAGTCACGATCCCCGAAAACGACAGGAAAAAGCCGATATCAAGGACCTTCTCGGCCAAATCCGGGCCGCTGGAAAAACAATGGATCAGCCCCGGAAATGCCCCGTTGGCGTGCTCGTCCTCTAAAATCCTGACCATATCGGCATCGGCCTCGCGGGTATGCACGATCACCGGCAGCCCGGTTTCCCTGGCCGCATCGATATGGGCGCGAAAGAACCGTTCCTGGACATCACGGGGGCTGTTGTCGTAATGGAAATCGAGGCCAGTTTCCCCGAAACCGACGACTTTCGGGTGTTTTGCCAGTTCGATCAGGCGGTCGGGCGTTACCTCCGGTTCGTCACCGGCGTTATGTGGGTGAACGCCGACGGTGCAAAAGACGTTCTCATATGTCTCGGCGATCGCCACAATGCCGTCAAACGTGGTCAAACGCGTGCAAATGGTAACCATGTGACCGATGTCGGCGTTGGCGGCACGCGCCATGATGTCGTCCAGTTCGCCTTCGAAGTCGGGAAAATCAAGGTGACAATGGCTATCGACTAAAATGACGAGCCCTCCTCTTTGAGGAAGGCCAGTTCTTCATCCGTGGACGGACGCCCCAAGGCGGCGTTGCGGTGCGGATAGCGTCCGAAACGGTCGATAATGGCTTTGTGTTTTTCGGCCCATTCAAGCAACGATTTATCTTCAAGGGTTCCGCACAGCCGGATCGAGGTTTCCTGGTCCGAGGCCTCTTCGCTGTGTTCGAACGGAAGATACAGAAACATCCGCTCGGACTCGCTCACTTCCTGATCGACCTTTTTCTCCAATGCCTGTTTCGCCGCGGCCAGGGCGACGGGGTCGGAGGCAAAGGCACGGCCATCGTCGCGATAAAGATTGCGCGGGAATTGATCGAGAATAAGGATTTCCGCCAAAGCGCCCCGCGCCGATGTGCGCCAGTGGCTTAGGTCCCCTTTGGATGCCTGAACCACCAGCCCTTCGAAGCGTTCGCGGATGGCGGCATCGAAGGCTTCATCCTTTTTGAACCACTGCTTCGGCCCGTTTTCGACGAACCAGAAGTCCAGCACCGCCTCGATGGCTTCGTCAGGCACCGCCCCCCTCCTCATCCTGATAACGCGGGAAAACGCCTTCCGGCTTCGGCAATTCGGTACCGGGAAGGAGGGCATGATCGGCGCCAAAGGATGCAAACGAACGGGCATCTTCGGGCACCGCAAGCTGATCGAGAATTTTCCCCGATGCTTCGGGCATGTACGGCTGGGTCAGCAGGGCCAGATGGCGGATGGTTTCGGCCAGCACGTAGAGCACCGTTGCCATCCGTTCCGGGTCTTCCTTGGCCAGCTTCCATGGCGCCTGGGCGTCCACATAACCATTGGCGGCACGGATTTCGCCCCAAATGGTTTCCAGGACGACATGAAATGCCTGCACGTCGATGGCGTCGCGAACCTTTTCGAGAAGCCCCCGGGCCACGGTCAATAGCGCCTCGTCGGCGTCGGCCAAAGCCCCCGGTTCCGGCACCTTGGCGCCGCAATTCTTGTTGATCATCGATAGCACGCGCTGCGCCAGATTGCCGTAATCGTTGGCCAACTCGCTATTCATGCGGTTTTTCATGGCGGTGTGGGAAAAATCGCCATCGTTGCCGAACGGCACCTCGCGGAGCAGGAAATAGCGGACCTGATCGAGACCGTATTTTTCGACCAGATCATAGGGGTCGATGACATTGCCCAGCGATTTTGAGATTTTCTGGCCTTCGTTGGTCCACCAGCCGTGGGCGAAAACCCGCTTCGGCGGCGCCAGGCCCGCCGCCATCAGGAAGGCCGGCCAATAGACGGCATGAAAGCGCAGGATATCCTTGCCGACCATATGCAGGTCCGCCGGCCAATAGGTGGCGTATTCGCCTTCTTCGGTCTCCGGATAGCCGACGCCGGTGATGTAGTTGGTCAGCGCGTCCAGCCACACATACATGATGTGATCGTCGTCGCCGGGCACCGGCACCCCCCACTTGAACGTGGTCCGGGACACCGACAAGTCCTGCAAGCCGCCGGAAACGAAGCTGGTGACTTCGTTGCGCCGAGACTTGGGCAGGATGAAATCCGGGTTGGCGTCGTAAAATTCCAGCAACGTGTCCTGCCAATCGGACAAACGGAAAAAGTAACTGGGTTCCTCCACCCATTCGACCTCGGCGCCGCTGGGCGCGATCATTTTGCCGTCGGCGTCCTTGGTCAGTTCGCCTTCCGTATAGAACGCCTCGTCCCTGACGGCGTACCAGCCGGAGTAAGAGCCGAGGAAGATATTGTCGTTGCCCTTGGGCGATGTTCCGGCGGCGATCGCCTTCCAGATCGCCTGGCTGGCGGTTTTGTGGCGGTTTTCGGTGGTGCGAATGAAATCGTCGTGGCTGAAATTCATGGCATCGGCCAAATCGCGGAAGTTCTGCGAAACCCGGTCGGTGAAGGCCTTCGGGTCGGTGCCGGCGGCGGCGGCCGATTTGGCTACCTTCTGGCCGTGTTCATCGGTGCCGGTTAGGAACTTGACGTC
>DASCOC010000088.1:0-6681 GCA_036011805.1 Rhodospirillales bacterium | reverse complement strand
CGCCAGGCGGTATTCGATCCGGAGGCCGAAAAACTGACAATCATCTGCAAGGCCGCCGATATCGATTTCGACGTGTTTGGTGAAATCATTTATTGCATTAATCTCAATGAAGAAACCGATGAAAAGGATATGGATGCCTTGTTGGGAGTCTACGGGCGTATCGACACGAAAATGGCGCAACGCACCCTTCGCTTCCTCCGCACCCGGCTCAACCTGCAAAAAAAGATATAGGCCGCCAACGGTTTCCGGTCAAAAAAAAGGCGCCCCAAGGACGCCCTTTTCCGTAACTTTTCGGGAAATACCAGTCTAGCGTTTCGAGAACTGGAAGCTTCGGCGGGCTTTCCTGCGGCCGTACTTCTTGCGCTCAACGACGCGGGAATCGCGGGTCAGGAAGCCTTCTTTCTTGAGCGCGCCGCGCAGCGCCGGCTCGTAATAGGTCAGCGCCTTGGAGATGCCGTGCTTGACGGCGCCGGCCTGACCGGACAAGCCGCCGCCCTTGACCGTGCAGAAGACGTCGTATTGGCCTTCCCGCTCGGTGACGGCGAACGGCTGATTGATGACCATGCGCAACACCGGGCGCGCGAAATAGATGTCTTGTTCACGGCCGTTGACGATGATCTTGCCGGGGCCCGGCTTGATCCAAACCCTGGCGATGGCGTTCTTGCGCTTGCCGGTGGCATAAGACCGGCCCTTATCATCGATCTGGGGCTCCGCCACGACGGCGGCAACTTCGGCCCCGGGGGCCCCGGGGGCATCGGTGGCAGCGGCAGCGACAACCGTGTCGCTATCGGCTTCGGCGGCGTCTTCGGTGGTCGGCGCCTCGGCGGCAGCGTCCTGAGCGGCCTTCTCTTCGACCATGTTTTTCAGGTCGGCGAGGGTCTTGGTTTCCTCGGCCATGTTAGGCGCTCCTCTTATTCTTGGGATTCATGGCGGCGATATCCAGAACCTCGGGGTTCTGGGCCTGATGGGGGTGCTCGGCGCCTTTATAAACGTGCAATTTCTTCAACTGCTGGCGGCCCAAGGGGTTGCGGCTGATCATCCGCTCGACGGCTTTGGCCACCACCCGCTCAGGATGCTTGCCGCCAAGAATGGCGCCGGCGGTACGGGACTTAATGCCGCCCGGATAACCGGTGTGCCAGAAATATTTCTTGTTTTCCACCTTGCGGCCGGTCAGGTGCACCTTTTCGGCGTTAATGACGATAATGTTGTCGCCGCAATCCAGGTGCGGGGTGTACATGGGCTTGTGCTTGCCGCGCAACCGCAACGCAATAATCGAGGCCATCCTGCCCAAGACCACGCCCTCGGCATCGATGACAAACCACTTTTTGTCAATTTCCGAGGGTTTCGCCGAATAGGTTTTCATAACGTACATCCGATCTCAAAAAACAACGTCTAAATATCAAGTCGCGAACTGGGACTGAAAAAACGCTGTCCGGTCACGAGAAGGCGCGGAGTATGCCATTAAATTTTTGGATGTCAACGCGAAAATCGCAAAGAAACCCGCAACTTACATGCACGGTATCATATTACCCTATTGTCAGGCTTAGGTGCGATCCGGCGGGATGGAATAGGTCCCGGTGGCGTGGGCGACCGGCTCATCATGGCCGTTGGAATGCAGCGTCACATCGATCACCGCCAAGCGCTTGCCCAATTTCAGCAACCGGCCTTCCGCCATCAGGTCGGCGGGCGTCGGGCGGTGCAAAAAATTGATGTTGAAGCTGGTTGTCACCGCCATCTTGACGATCCCGATGGCGCTTAACACCACCGCATACATGGTGGTATCGGCCAAGGCCATCATCGTCGGCCCCGACACCGTGCCGCCGGGACGCAACATGTTGTCATCATAAGGAAGCCGCATAACAGCCTTCCCGGCGCCGATGGACTCAAGGTTCATGCCGGCCTCAATCGCCCACGGAATTTCCTCGGCCATCAGGGCATTGAAATCATCGACGCTGATTTTCGGCAATGGCGGGGCCTCCTCTAACAATGGCTGAAACTCTAGAATTCAGGGGTGGAAAGATCAATTGCTCTATGGGCCTTGCTTTTGATAAGCCTTACACGGAAAATTCAGCGAAACCGGAAGCCGGCAAACCAACGCTTAGGAGCCCTGCCCCATGACCGCAAACGACGAAGCCACGGTCAACGAAGCCATCCTGCTGCGCCAGGATCGGGACGCCATCGCCACGCTGACGCTGAATCGTCCGGAAAAATACAACGCCCTTTCGACCGAGCTGATGGACCTGATCCAGCAGGAACTGGAAAAACTGGCCGGTGACAGCTCAATCCGTGCCGTCGTCATCGCCGGCAACGGCAACGCCTTTTGCGCCGGCCATGATCTCCGGGAAATGAGCGACGATCCGTCGCCCGAAGCGATCCAGGCGCTGTTCGACCAATGCAGCCGGATGATGGTGTCGCTGACCCAATTACCGCAGCCCGTTATCGCCCGGGTCCACGCTATCGCCACCGCCGCCGGCTGTCAGCTTGTCGCCCAATGCGACCTGGCGGTGGCCGCCAATGACGCCCAGTTTGCCACGTCCGGCATCAACGTCGGGCTGTTCTGCGGCACGCCGATGGTCGCCGTCACCCGCAACCTGCCTCGCAAACAGGCCATGGAAATGCTGTTGACCGGCGAATTCATCGACGCCGCCACGGCGGAACGCTACGGCCTCATCAACAAGTCCGTGCCCGCCTCGAAGCTGAACGCTGCAGTCCAGGAACTGGCCGAATCGGTGGCCCGGAAAGGCCCCGCCTTCATCGCCGCCGGGAAAAGGCTTTTCTACCGCCAGATCGAAGACGGCCTGACCGAGGCCTACCAGGAAGCCACCCGAACCATGGTCGAAAATATGCAACTTGACGAAGCCCGTGACGGCATCAGCGCCTTTTTGGACAAGCGCGCCATGCCCGACTGGCAGGACCGATGAACCCTCAAAAAAACCCGCCATCCACCGAGACGCCGCTTCATTACGAGGACGCACTGCTTCGCCGTATTCTCAAGGAAGTGAAGATCATCGCCATGGTCGGCGCCTCGGCCAATTGGGTTCGACCGTCCAATTTCGCCATGAAATATCTACAGGGAAAGGGGTATCGGGTGATCCCGGTCAACCCGCGCCAACAGGGCGAGGAAATCCTTGGCGAGATGACCTACGCCAATCTGGCCGATATTCCAGGGCCCTTCGACATGGTTGATATCTTCAGGACGTCCAACGCCGCCGGGGCCATCGCCGACGAGGCCATCGCGGTTGCCGCCGAGAAAGCCATCAAGGTGGTCTGGATGCAGCTCGGCGTTCGCAATGACGCCGCCGCCGAACGGCTTGAGGCGGCGGGATTGATTGCGATTATGAACCATTGCCCGAAAATCGAATATGGGCGGCTGTTCGGGGAATTGAGGTGGAGCGGTATCAACACCGGCCTGATCTCATCGAAACGCCCGATCCTGAGAGCCCGATGACCAAAAAACCGAAAAAAACCGGCAACCAGCCGGCCGAGCCCGCCCCCTACGGCATCGAGACCCTGGCCATTCATGCCGGCGCCCAGCCCGAACCGGTCACCGGTGCCCGCAATACGCCGATCTTTCAGACCACCTCCTATGTCTTCGAGGACGCCGAACACGCCGCCGATCTGTTCAACCTGCAGACCTTCGGCTTTATCTATTCGCGCCTCACCAACCCGACGGTGGCGGTGCTGGAAGAACGGGTGGCGACGCTGGAAGGCGGGCGCGCCGCCGTCTGCGCGGCATCGGGGCATGCGGCACAGTTCCTGGCCTTTTTCACCCTGTTGGAGCCGGGCGACGAGTTTCTGTCGTCCATCAACCTCTACGGCGGCTCCATCACCCAGTTCGGCGTCAGCTTCAAGCGTCTGGGCTGGAACTGTCATTTCGTCGACCCCTCCGACCCCGAGAACTTCCGCAAAGCGCTGACGCCCAAGTGCAAGGCCATTTTTATCGAGGTTCTGGCGAATCCCGGCGGCGTCGTTCTGGACTTGGAAGCCATCGCCGCCATCGCCAAGGACGCCGGCATCCCCTTGATCGTCGACAACACCATGGCAACGCCGTACCTGTGCCGGCCGATGGATTGGGGCGCCGATTTGATCGTTCATTCGACGACCAAGTTCCTGTCCGGGCACGGCACCTCCATGGGCGGCGCGCTGATCGAATCGGGAAAATTCGATTGGGCCAAGGACGGCAAGTTCCCGACCATGACCGAGCCCGATCCCGCTTATCACGGGCTGACGTTTTATGAGACCTTCGGCGATTTCGGCTTCACCATGAAGGCCCGCACCGTGGCGCTCCGCGATTTCGGCCCGTCGATGTCGCCGGCCAACGCGTTTTACACCCTGACCGGGATCGAAACCCTGCCGCTGCGCATGGACAGGCACGTCGCCAACGCCGTCAAGGTCGCGGAATTCCTGGACGGCCATGCCGCCGTTAGTTGGGTGTCCTACGCCGGGCTTAAATCCAGCCCCTATCACCAACTGGCCGAAAAATACTTGCCAAAGGGCGCCGGTTCGGTATTTACCTTCGGCCTCAAGGGCGGATACGAGGCCGGCATCAACCTGGTTGAGTCGGTCGAATTGTTTTCCCACTTGGCCAATGTCGGCGACACCCGCTCGTTGATCCTGCACCCGGCCTCGACCACCCACAGGCAGCTAACCGACGAACAGCGGGAAGCCGCCGGCGCCGGGCCCGACGTCATCCGCCTGTCCATCGGCCTGGAAACGGTGGAGGATCTGTTGGCCGACCTCGATCAAGGCATGTCTCAGGCGGATATGTCCAAGGCGGGTATGTCCAAAGCGGGCAAAAAATAAAATGAAAAATCCCCAGTCTCTGCTGGAACAGGGTTTTCAGCATCACCAGGCAGGGCGCATGAAAGAGGCCGAGGATTTCTACCGCCGCGCCATCAAGGTCGCCCCCAACCATCCCGACGGACTTCATCTTCTCGGCATTGTCGTCAATGCCGACGGACGCACGGACGAAGCCATGGCGTTTTTGGAACGCGCCGTTAAGGCCAATCCCAAAAACGCCGAATTTTCCAACAACCTGGGCCAGATCTATAAATCGGTCGGTCGGATCGAAGATGCCATCAACGCCTACCAGGGCGCGCTCAAAGCCGACCCGAACTTCTCCGACGCCCATAGCAATCTAGGCAACGCCCTGGCGGCATCAGGAGAGGCGGAAATGGCGATCGGCCATTACCAAACGGCGCTTAAGATCGATCCCAATAACGCCCGCGCTCATTACAACCTGGCGACCACGCTCACCGGCCGGGGAGAATACATGGCGGCGATCGAAAGCTTCCGAAAGGTTTTGGTAATCGCCCCGGATTATGCCGAGGCCCACAACAACCTGGCCGATTGCCTAATCGAACAAGGGTCACTGGACGAGGCGTACATTCACCTCCAACGGGCTTTGGAACTGGCCCCTGATCTGGCTGAGGCGCATAGCAATGCCGGCAACCTGTTAGCATTTATTTCCGACTGGGGATCCTCCCTGGAACGCTATACGCGCGCCACCGAACTTGCCCCCGACCGCGCTGAAAACTGGGTCGGACTTGGCAACGCCCAGGAGAATACGGGGAAACCGGAAGACGCGTTAGTCAGTTACCGGCGCGCCGTCGAGGCCGACCCCGGTAACGACAAAGCGCTGGGAAGCCTGTGTTCTAAATTGATGGATGCCTGTGCCTGGAAGGAACTGGAGCCCCTCCTGGGCCGACTTGACGAATTAAACCAGGAAGCCGGAGAACAAGATAAAAAATTGGGTGAAAACCCCTTCTTGAGCCTATCGCGATCTCCCGACCTGGACACCAATTATCGGGTTTCCAAATCCTGGAGCAGCCACATCGAACGCGCCGTGGCCGGCATGGAAGCGGTTTTTCCCATGCAGGAACGGCGGCAGCCGAAGCCAGTTTTAACCATCGGCTATCTGTCATCGGATTTTCGCAATCACGTGATCGGTCACTTGGTACGGACCATGTTCGCCATGCATGACCGGAACGACTACAAGATCATCGGCTATTCGTCCGGCGCCGATGACGACAGCGATGTACGCCGGGATATCAGGGACGGCTGTGACGAATTCGTTGATATCCGGGAGATGTCGTCGCTCGACGTGGCCCAGCGCATTAATCAGGACCAGGTCGATATTTTGGTCGACCTCAACGGCTTTACCGTCGGTAGCCGTCTTGAAATCGAAGCGATGAGACCGGCGCCGCTTCAGCTTCACTACATGGGTTATCCCGGAACGGTGGGTGGAAGCTTTTTCGATTACATCATCCTCGATGACATCGTCCTGAACCCCGACGAAGAGGCCTTCTTCACGGAAAAGGTCATTTACCTGCCGCCCTATTATTATGTCAGCGGCCGCCGCCCGGAACCGTCGGCAACACCGCCAGCACGGCAGGATTTTGGCCTGCCCGACGACGGCTTTGTCTTCTGTTCGTTCAATAAGGCCAACAAGATCGAACCGGTCATGTTCGAGTGCTGGATGACCTTGTTGAAGGAAACACCCGGTTCCGTTCTCTGGCTGATCGCCGATAATCCGGTAGCCACCGAGAATCTGAAGCAGGAAGCCGCCGCCCATGAAGTCGATCCTGATCGTTTGGTGTTCGCCGGAAAAGTACCCAAGGACCAGCACCTGGCCCGTCATGGGCTGGCCGATTTGGGCCTGGATACCCGCGTCTATAATGG
>DASCOC010000087.1:0-3494 GCA_036011805.1 Rhodospirillales bacterium | reverse complement strand
GCCTCAGAACCCCATCTTTCGATTCACCCATCGGATGAGCCATATCAACATCCCAAATCCGCCTATAACGTAATGATTCTTATAGCAGAATCATGATGAAAGGTCAGTTAAAGGTGTGGTCATTTGGGAAATGGGGGTTTAAATACATTAATCCTAATTCGGATGCAGAACCTGGTGAACACGAATACAAAGGAAGCGCTGGTTTATTTAAACGTTTTCTCCGTGACCAGACCCCGTTCAAAGACTACTTTAAAACTAACCAGATCAGAGATGATTTCTATGAAAATGTGCGTTGCCCTCTACTCCATGAGGCTCGCACCAAGGGTGAATGGAAAATTCGCGCTGGATGCCCCTCTGACCCCCCAATCGATATGAAAGAAAAGATTGTCTACCGGAACAGTCTTCACAAGACTTTCGAAGATTTCGTGGCTTGGTATGGAAAAGAATTGCCTCTGCCTCATAACAAAAAACTCCAAGAAGCATTCTTTCGTAAGATGGAATTCCTTTGCACGGAGTAAAGATTCGAAAGTGCCATTTAAGGGAAGTCAATTCCGCTTCGGGTCAAGCGGTCCTCCGAGGCGGAGCCTCCAAAGGTCCGTAATGCAGCCGTAAGCAGACCCTCGGTTTATGAGTACACTCCCCCGCCCCCGTGGGGTCTTAGAGCCTTTCAGGATTGATCGCACTCATGCGATCAATCCGCGTTCAAACGCCACGCAGGCTTACGCCCCGCTGTCGCGGTGGATTGCGGCTCTCGCCACAATCAGAGCGCATCAGGATTAAATGATTCCATTCAATCCTGGATGCGCTCTAATTGGTCGCCGCCTGGAATGTTTTTGGCGCCACGCTGATGACCTCGGCGCCGTGCCGGCGGATCTGCATCACCGCCAAGCCGCGTTCGGCCCGACCATTCGCAAGCAAGCGGAAAATGCCGTCGGAGCCTAAATAGCCGCTCGGATTGGTCAAGGCCGGGGCGCTGAAATCGGCGCCGCCTTCCTTCTTGGCCAGCAACACCGCGAGGAGAGTGGCGTCATAGGCGAGAGTTGCCCGCCGCGGCGCTTTTTGCCCGTAAATCCTTTCGTACTGCCGTTCAAAATCGGCGCGGGCGGCGGGCGAAGGCGCCGCGAACCACCCCCCGACCAGGGCCGGTTCGGCGCCGATCCCAGGTTCGTCCCATAGGCCGGTGCCGAGAATGCGGATCTTGCCAGGATCGATGTCGTAAAAAGGCAGCCAAGCGGCGATGGCTTGAAGTCTTTTTCCCCCGTCGGCCAGCAACAGGGCGTCGAAGGGTAACTCACCGATGGTCTGCATTTTCTCCAGCCGCTTGAGAGCCCGCCTGGCGACCTCGCTGTCTTGTTTCTCCAATTCCGCCATCTGCGCCACCAGCACCTGCCGTCTGGTGTCGTAATCGGCCAGCACGCGCACGGTATCCGAGAGGTCGTCGGCGGCGGGATCATAGAACTGAACCTGAGTCACCTGGGCGTCGGCGGCCTCGGCGGCAAGGCGAAGGGTGCCGGCCACCGCCTCTCCGTAGTCGTTGTCGGGAACCAAGGCGGCGAACCTCAAAATTCCCCGCGAGCGGGCGAAAGAAACCACTCTCGCGACCTCGGCGTTGGGGTAGAACCCCATGGTGTAGACGCCTTCCCCCGACACCGAGCTGTCGCTGGAAAAGGCGAGCACGGTGACGTTGGCGGCGCGCGCTTGCGGGGTCAATGCCCTGACCGAGGACGAAAGCAGGGGGCCGAGAATGACGGAAGCGCCGTCGCCAATGGCCAAGGTCGCCGCGTCGCTTGCCCCTTCCGGCGTCCCCTTGGTGTCGTAAAGCAAAAGTTCGAAGTCGTCGTCGGCAAAATCGAAGAGGGCAAGCTGGGCGGCGTCGCGCATGGCCTCGCCCAAACGGGCGTTGCTCCCGGACAGCGGCAGGAGCAGCGCTACCCTGACCCCCGACGTCATCGTCATTGGCGGCGCCGGAACCGGCGGCGTGAGTTCACGGTTTTCGGGAACTTGCCGGTAGAGAAAGGGCAAGAAAGAAGGCAATTTCTTGTTGACGGGTTGGCTCCCCGGAACGCCGCGCGGCGACGACAGCCGCGAGGCCGGCGCGGCGGTGGGAGGGGACGCCAGCGGCGGCGCGGCAACACCGGGCGGCGCCCTGGGCGGAGGCGGTGAAGAGGATTCGGGTATTCTTACCATCCGATCTTGCATCAGGCCGGTGAGTCGTGGAGACTCGCAGGCCGTCATCAATAGGCCCACGGCGAGCAGCCATGGCGCGACCGTCCAAAAAGACCGGAAAGAAAAAAATCCGTTCATCGGGTAACGAAAAACCTCCTCGCCGGCCGACCGTCCAGGATCGGCCGGAACCCTGCCCCGGCGGCGGCGGACGTAAACCGCCCGATGCAAAGCCCTCGCCCGGTCTTTACCTCGTCGCCACCCCCATTGGCAATGCCGCCGACATCACTTTGAGGGCGCTGGCGGTGCTGACCAACGCCGATCTGGTCGCCTGCGAGGACACCCGCGTGACGAGCCGGCTGTTCGCCATCCACGGAATCGCCACGCCGCTTGTCCCCTATCACGAACACAACGCCGAAAAGGCTCGTCCGGCTTTGATCAAACGCTTAAAAAAGGGCCAAATCGTGGCGCTGGTATGCAATGCCGGAACGCCGCTGGTTTCCGATCCCGGCTACAAGCTGGTCAGGGCCTGCGCCGCCGAAAGCCTGCCGGTAACCGCCCTGCCCGGCGCGTCGTCGGTTCTCGCCGCACTGGTGCTGTCGGGATTGCCCACGGACCGGTTCATGTTCCAGGGCTTCCTGCCGGCGAAAGCCAATGCCCGGCGCCAAGCCCTGGCCGCTCTCGCCGGCGTGCGCGCGACCCTGGTGTTGATGGAAAGCCCCAAGCGTCTGGCGGCGTCGCTTGCCGACATGGCCGAGGCGTTCGGCGACCGCCAGGCCTCCGTCTGCCGGGAGTTGACCAAGCTGTTCGAGGAAGTCCGCCGCGGCCCCTTGCCGATCCTTGCCGCCCATTACCGCAAGACCGGCGCGCCGAAAGGCGAAGTGACGGTGGTGGTGGCGCCGGCCGGCGGAGAAGACGGCATTGACGACGATGAACTCGATCACCTGCTTGATCGGGCCATGCGCGAATCCTCGCTTCGCGACGCCGCCGCCATGGTCGCCGTCGCCACCGGCCAAATGCGGCGACGGGTTTACGCCCGCGCCCTGGCACTGAAACAACGGCGGCGGCCAAAGCCCGGCAAACAGCGAAATAAGAGCCTATCCGAATAACTGGAGGTGGCACCGTAATGACGGATCGGAAATTCTTCCCCTAGCTACTCCTGTTTAGCCCTGAAAGGCACTATCCCGAAGGAGTGAGCTGGTCCCAGAAAATCGGACAGTCGTTTAAGGTGTATTCCGCCATTTGACGGAGGAATACGAGATGACGACACGACGACGGTTTTCAGCCGATTTCAAGGCCAAAGTCGCGCTTGAGGCTCTTCGGGGCGACAA
>DASCOC010000086.1:0-2675 GCA_036011805.1 Rhodospirillales bacterium | reverse complement strand
CCGGGGGCGTTGCCGGATTTGGTTTGGGTGCTAATGAGTTTCTAAAAGACCAATCCAATTCGGTTGAGCATTGCCTACGTTCACGGGGCTACTACATCAATCCGGCTTAGATAAATCACCACCGATGGAACACCGGCACCCTCTTTATGGGATTTATTCTAGGCATCTATTAGGCATTTGCATAAAAAAGAACTGCGTAACAACACGTAAGTCTTTGAAAGAAATGGTGGGCACGGCTGGGATTGAACCAGCGACCCCTCCCGTGTGAAGGGAGTGCTCTCCCGCTGAGCTACGCGCCCATTTGGTAATCGGATGGGGGCCCATATAAGGGGGCCTGAGGGGCCCTGTCAAGGAGACGCACTGCCGCCGTTTCCCCGGCATCAACATGCCTTGCAAGAAACCGAAACAATGTTTGACTTGGCGGGACTCGCCGCATGTGGCAAGTTCCGGTCGCCGCCGCTGGAAACCGGTTTAACGGACAACCGTCACGCCATGAGCAAAACAAAAACCGCCGCCGTCATCCTCTCAGCGGGCTTGGGAACGCGAATGAAATCCGCTATTCCGAAAGTCCTGCACCCGCTTGCCGGGCGGCCGATGCTGGCCCACCTGCTGGCCGGCCTTGAACCGGTGGGCCTGGACCCGGTTGTCGTCGTCACCGGGGAAGCCATGGACGCCGTGACCAAAGCCGCCGCCCCGCATAAAACCGCGGTGCAATCCGAACAATTGGGCACCGGGCATGCGGTGCTGGCGGCGAAAGACGCGCTCGGTACATTCAGCGGCGATATATTGGTGCTGTTCGGGGCCGACCCGCTGATCCGGCCGGCCACCATCGAGGCGATGCTGGCGGCGAAGAAGAAGAATGCCATTGTCGTGCTCGGCTTCGAGTCCGACGCCCCCGGCGCCTATGGGCGCCTGGTCACCGCCGATGACGGATCGCTGGACGCCATCGTCGAGGCCAAGGACGCTTCCGCGGAACAACGGGAAATCAGCTTATGCAATTCCGGCGTCATGCTGATCGACGGCGACAACATCTGGGGACTGCTGGACCGCGTCGGCAACGACAACGCCAAGGGCGAATACTACCTGACCGACATTATCGCGCTGGCGCGGGAAGACGGGCTCACCTCAGCCGTGGTCCTGGGAATCGAGGCCGAGTGTCTCGGCATCGATGACCGCGCCGATCTCGCCTGCGCCGAGGCCGCGGTGCAAAACCAGCTCCGCCGGGCGGCCATGGACGCGGGCGCGACGCTGACCGACCCCGATACGGTGTTCTTCAGTTTCGACACCATCCTGGGCCAAGACGTCACCATCGGCGCCTCCGTCGTCTTCGGGCCCGGCGTCCAGGTCGGCGACAACGTCGACATCCGCGCCTTTTGTCATATCGAAGGGGCAAAGGTCGCCGACGGCGCCATCATCGGGCCGTTCACGCGCCTGCGCCCCGGTGCCGACATCGCCGAGGACGTCCACATCGGCAATTTCGTCGAGATCAAGAACGCGACGATTGAGGCCGCCGCCAAGGTCAACCACCTGACCTATGTCGGCGACGCCCGCGTCGGGGCCGCCGCCAACGTCGGCGCCGGCACCATCACCTGCAATTACGACGGTTTTGCCAAGCACCACACCGACATCGGCAAAGGCGCCTTTATCGGTTCCAACGTCGCCCTTGTCGCCCCGGTCAAGGTTGGCGACGGCGCCGTCATCGGCGCCGGCAGCGTCATCACCAAGGACGTCACCGCCGACACCCTGGCCGTCACCCGCAGCCCCCAGAAACAAGCCAAGAAACCCCAGCCCAAGAAAAAGAGTAAAAAATAACCGACTATGTGCGGCATTATCGGCATCATCGGCAAGGACGGGGTCGCGGACCCATTGCTGGACGCGCTCAAAAGGCTCGAATACCGGGGCTATGATTCCGCCGGCATCGCGACCCTGGTGGGTGGCGGCATCGAGCGCCGCCGCGCCGAAGGCAAGCTTGAGAACCTGGCGAAAAAGATCACGTCCGAACCGATCGAAGGCCGCACCGGCATCGGCCACACCCGTTGGGCCACCCACGGCGTGCCGAATGAGAACAACGCCCACCCCCATGCCACCGACCGCGTCGCCGTCGTCCACAACGGCATCATCGAAAATTTTCAGGTCTTGCGTGACGAACTGGCTGAGGCCGGGCACAGCTTGGCGTCGGATACCGACACCGAAGTCATCTGCCACCTGATTACGCTGAACCTTGAAAACGGCATGGACCCTGTAGCAGCGACCAAGCAAGCGCTCGACCGATTGGTCGGCGCCTTCGCGCTCGGCATCATCTTCGCCGGTGAAAACGATTTGATGATCGCCGCCCGCCAAGGCAGCCCGCTGGCCATTGGCTTTGGGGGGGGCATCGACGATAAGAATGGCGGCGAAATGTATCTCGGCTCCGACGCGCTGGCGTTGGCGCCGCTGACGGAAACGATCATGTACCTGGAAGACGGCGATTGGGCGGTAATCCGCACCGGTGACAATGGCGGCGGCGTCGAGGTCTTCGGCATGGACGGGGAAAAGGTTTCGCGGCAGACCAGAAAAACCGCGGTTTCCGGCGACGCCATCGGCAAGGGCGGCTATGACCACTTTATGCTCAAGGAAATCTACGAACAGCCGCAGGTCATCGGCGACACCCTGCATTCCTTCGTCAATCCGGCGAC
>DASCOC010000085.1:0-5413 GCA_036011805.1 Rhodospirillales bacterium | reverse complement strand
CTACGACATCGAAGTCTGGTTGCCGGGCCAGGACAAATACCGCGAGATTTCAAGTTGTTCCAATTGCGGCGATTTCCAGGCCCGGCGCATGAAGGCCCGCTTTCGGACCAAGGACGACAAGAAACCCCAATTCGTCCATACCCTCAACGGCTCGGGGCTGGCGGTGGGCCGGACCCTGGTTGCGGTGCTGGAAAATTATCAGCAGGCCGATGGCTCCGTCGTCGTGCCCGATGCGCTGCGCCCCTACATGGGTGGGCTCGAGGTGATCCCGGCGAATGGGGAATAAGCGGTTCAAGCTTTCCAAGGCACGGGTTCTCGTCTCCAACGACGACGGCATCAATGCGCCGGGGCTGAAGCTGTTGGAAAAAGTGCTGGCGCCGCTGGTCGGCGAAATCTGGGTGGTAGCGCCGGAAACCGAGCAGTCGGCGACCAGTCATTCGTTGACCCTGCGCCGCCCGCTACGCATCCGCAATGTGTCGGAACATCGCTTCGCCATCGACGGGACCCCCACCGATTGTGTGCTCATGGGTGTCAACGAAATCATGAAGGATACGCCGCCTGATCTGATCCTTTCCGGGATCAACCGGGGCGGCAACCTGGGCGAAGATGTGACCTATTCCGGCACCGTGGCGGCGGCCATGGAAGGCACCCTTTTGGGTGTGCTCTCGATCGCCTTCAGCCAGGTTTATACCGACGGACACCCGGTCAAATGGGCAACGGCGGAAAAATGGACGGGGAAAGTGTTGAAAAAACTCACCGCCGAGTTGTGGCCGACCGGGGTGCTGATCAACGTCAACTTTCCGGACGTGTCGGCGGCCAAAGTGACCGGTATCGAGATCACCCGCCAGGGCCGGCGCAAGATCGGCAGCGACCTGGTCAGTGGCACCGATCCAAGAGGCGAGCCCTATTACTGGATTGGGGCGCAGCGGCGCGAGGAACACTACCGCAAGGGCAATGACCTGGAGGCCATCAACCGGGCCTCGGTTTCGGTGACGCCATTGACCATGGACCTGACCCACGGCCCGACCCTGAAGAAAATGAAGGCCCGGTTCACGTGACGTCGGCGGCGGCCAGGGCAAAAATGATGCAGGACCTGCGCCAGGCGGGGGTTTCAGATGGGGGCGTGCTGGCGGCGATGGAGGCGACCCCGCGCGAGCTGTTCCTGACCGATCACTTCAAGGCCCGGGCCTATGAGGACGCGACCCTTCCCATCGGTCATCACCAAACACTCAGCGCGCCTGGCGTCGTCGCTAAGATGACCGAGGCCTTGGAAATTACGGACCGCATGAAGGTTTTGGAGATTGGCACCGGGTCGGGTTATCAGGCGGCGGTATTGGCGCGATTGTGCCGGCGTCTATACACCATCGAACGCCATCCGGCGCTGTTACAGGACGCCGAAGACCGGTTCGGGCAATTGGGGCAGGTCAACATCACCACCCAGGCCGGCGACGGCAGCTTCGGCTGGCCCGAACAGGCACCGTTTGAGAGAATCATGGTCACGGCGGCGGCCGCCGACGTGCCGGAGGCCTTGTTAGGCCAATTGGGCGAAGACGGCATCATGATCGTTCCCGTCGGGCTGGATGAAAACGATCAGCACTTGCTTAAGCTCAGGCGGCGGCAAGCCGACATCGAAACCGAAGATTTAGGCACGACCCGATTCGTGCCCCTTATTGCCGGTCTCGCAGGTCCCTGAGGGCCAGGGGCCGCTTGGGCGTGGGCTTTGCGGCCCGGTGTTGATGGCAAAGGCGGCCTTGGGCGATAATCCGGGGATGAGGCTATTCCTTCTTTTTGCCGGGCTGCTGTTTGTCAGCGGTTGCGGGTCTGTAGAATGGCCGCCGTCTGGTGGTCCCTTCAGCAGCCGTAGCCCCCAGGACGCTAACGCCCCCAGGCAGCAACCGCCGTCATCGGCGTCGCCCTCAAGCGCCGCCTTTACCGCCGCCACGACTGTGGTCGCCGGGCGCGGCGATACGGTCTATGCGTTGTCGCGCCGCCACCGGGTGCCGGTTCGTGCCATTATCGAGGCCAATCGCTTGGCGCCGCCGTATCATCTGAAAACCGGGCAACGGGTGGCGCTGCCCCGGGGCCGTCAACATACCGTTAAACGCGGCGAGATCTTTTACGGCATCGCCCTCAAGTATCGGGTCAGCCCCCATGCCATGGCGCGGGCCAACGGGCTGAAACCGCCTTATGATATTCAAATTGGCCGGGTCCTGGTATTGCCGGGGGCTAAGGCGTTGGCCCCGAAACCCCGTAACAACACCAAGGTGGCGGTGATCAAACGCTTGCCGCGGCGGCCGCCCCCGAAAGCAGTGCCGCAACCGCCGGCGGTCAGTAATAGTGGTTTTATCTGGCCGGTACAGGGAAGGGTGGTGTCCGGTTTCGGCTTCAAGGCAAAGGGACTGCGCAACGACGGTATTAACATTTCCGCCGCCCGGGGGACTCCGGTCAAGGCGACGGAAAACGGCGTCGTCGTCTATGCCGGCAATGAACTTCGCGGCTTCGGAAACCTGTTGTTGATCAAACACGCCAACGGCTGGGTCAGCGCCTATGCCCACAACGACACCGTGTTGGCGAAGCGCGGCGACAGGGTGGCCAAGGGCCAGCAGGTCGCCACCGTCGGTTCCACCGGCAGCGTCAAAAACCCGCAGCTGCATTTCGAGATGCGCCGCGGTCGCACCGCCAAGGATCCGAGGAAGTATCTGCGCGGGGTTTGAGCAGGAAAGGGTGACTTTGTTGATATAAAGTCACCCATACCCAGGAAAATAACATGCTGAAGCTTCAGAAAATCCTCATCAGCGAAATCTATGTGCCGGTCAAACGGCGGAAATCCTTGGATTCGGCAAAGGTAGAGTTGCTAGCCGAAGACATTTTAGAGAACGGCCATAAAGTGCCAATCCAAGTCCGTCAGGGCAAAGGCCGTTTCGTGTTGGTCGAGGGCCTGCATCGCCTGGAAGCTTGTAATTCGCTCGGCGAAGAAAAAATATCATCCTATGTGGTGCAGGCACAGAAGTTTTGAGGGGCACCAACCCCGGTAAAAATAGCGCGGGGTTTGAGCAGGGGAGACGAGATGAAGAACCGGTTTTGGATCGTTTTTTTGCTGGCCGTGACCTTTTCCTGGTCAGCGGCGGCTCAGGAAAAAATCAAGGTCGATCTGGAACTGATCCTGATGGCCGATGGGTCGGGCAGTATCGAGTACGCGGAATTTCTGTTGCAGCGGCGGGGGTATGCCAAGGCGCTTCGTGACCGACGGGTGATCGATTCCATTCGTTTCGGGCCGAAGGGCCGGATCGCGCTCGCTTACGTGGAATGGAGTGGCCCCGAATTCAAGGAGCCGATCGTGCAGTGGACCATGATGCGCACCAAGCAAGACATTGAGGCCTTTGCCAAAACGCTGGAGGATCATCCGCGGGAGGTTTTCTCGGGCGGAACGGCGCTCGGCGACGCAATCCTTTACGGGGTCAGCTCACTTGAGACGAATAAGTTTGCCGGCGACCGCCGCGTTATCGACCTTTCGGCGGACGGCAGCGACAAGGATGGGCTTGATGCCGTCGTCGGCCGTGCCCAGGCGGTGGCCCGGGGGATCACCGTCAACGGTTTGCCGATCATCGGCGATTGGCCGGAACTGGAACCCTTTTTCAGGGACAACGTGATCGGCGGGCCGGGCGCCTTTTATGTTCCGGCCTACAACTTCAGGGATTTCGAGATCGCGGTGCGCAAGAAACTAATCCGCGAGATCGTCGGTAACGACAACGTCGCCACCGCGGGGCGCTGACGGCGGCCTAGCCCAGCGGCTTGCCCAGGCGTCCGGCCAGGTCCTGGATGAACTGCCAGGCGACGCGGCCCGACCGCGATCCGCGCGTCACTGACCATTCGATGGCTTCCGCTTCCAGGTCGATTTTGGGATTCTTCAATTTGAAGTGTTTGGCGTAGCCCTCGACAATGGCCAGATAGGTATCCTGGTCGTGGTTATGGAAGCCGAGCCACAGGCCGAACCGGTCCGACAGCGACACCTTTTCCTCGACCGCCTCGGCCGGGTTGATGGCGGTGGAGCGTTCGTTCTCGATCATGTCGCGGGCCATCAGGTGGCGGCGGTTGGATGTCGCGTAAAAGATCACGTTTGCCGGGCGCCCTTCGATACCGCCTTCCAGCACCGCTTTTAATGATTTGTAAGACGCGTCGGAGCTTTCGAAACTGAGGTCATCGCAGAACAATACGCAGTAACGGTCCGACCGGCGCAACATTGACAGCAGTCTCGGCAGGGTCGGAAGATCCTCGCGGTGAATTTCCACCAACGCCAATCCGGGGTGTTTATTCAAGACTTTGGCGTGGACCGCCTTGACCAGCGAGCTTTTGCCGGTACCGCGCGCCCCCCACAACAGGGCGTTGTTGGCGGGCAGGCCCTGGGCGAAGCGCTCGGTGTTGGCGAGAAGACGGTCGGCTTGCTCGTCGATCCCCTTCAACAGGAAGATATCGATCCGGCTGACGTCGTTGACGGCTTCCAGGCGCAGGCCATCGGCATGCCAGACGAAGGCGTCGGCATCGCCCAGATCGTCACTGGCTTCCGCTTCCGGCGCCAGTCGCTCCAGGGCGCCGGCAATACGCTCTAAAACCGCAGGCGAAGCGGGAAGGGTATCCGGTGCGCTGCCGGGGCTGGCGTTAGTCCGGATGTAGGTCCTGATCTTTTCGACGGTGCGCGTCGTGATGCCCTTGCCGCCGCGCAGCCTGGCAATCAGCTTGCCGTCATTGGTGACCTGCCGCCCGAAGGTGGTTTCCGCCATGCCGTTGGCAAGGATGAAGGCGTCGATTTCCTGCAACAATTCAGAAGGTATGCTCATGGGGCGCACCCTAGTGGGAAATTTCCTCCTTTGTCAACGATCCATTTAATTCATTTATTTCATATGTATATGCGAAATAATATTTCCAAAATCGGAAAAAAATGGTATTTTTCCCATAAATGTCTCCGGGTCTGGGATTTGCCGCCCTGGTGCCGGCTGGGATTTGCGAGCCCATCACACGCCTTTCAGTTTGCAACTCGGGCAGGGGCGGTTATAGTCCGGCTTCGTTTTTTCGATCTTGCGCCCAGCCCGACTTTTAGGAGTGATTTATGTTCGTGACGCCAGCTTACGCACAAGCCGCCGCAGGCGGAGGGGGTGGTGGTATTGAAGCTTTTTTGCCGCTGATCTTGATTTTTGTCGTGTTCTATTTCCTGCTTATTCGTCCCCAGCAGAAAAAAATGAAGGAACATAAGGCCATGCTTGGTGCTGTTCGCCGCGGCGATAAGATCGTCACCGGTGGTGGCATTATCGGCACCATCACTAAGGTCATTGATGAAAATGAAGTCACCGTAGAAATCGCCGACGGCATTAAGGTCCGGGTGCAGCGCGCGATGATCTCCTCGGTGCTTACCAAGACC
>DASCOC010000084.1:0-10282 GCA_036011805.1 Rhodospirillales bacterium | reverse complement strand
CCGGCATCAAGCTGATGGAAGCCGGTTCCCTGGCCGTTTCCGCGGCGCCGCTGAGCGCCGATGAAGAGGAAGAAGAATCCATTATCTAGGCCGTGCGGGAGGATTGCGCCCCGCGGCGCCGAAACCACCAAGGAGGAATTAAAATGAAAAAAAGCTTTATGATCGGCGGCGGAGTCGTCGGCGCATTGGTCATCATCGTCATCGTGGCGGTGACGTTTTTGCTGTCCAACCTGGACGGCCTGATCAAGGAGGCGGTTGAAAAATACGGATCGGAAGCGACCAAGGCCCAGGTCAGCCTCAACAAGGTGGAAATATCGCTGACCTCGGGCAGCGGCGCGCTGTCGGGATTGAAGGTCGGCAATCCGGCCGGTTTCAAAACCCCCAGCGCCTTCGAATTGGGCGGCATCAGCATCAAACTGGATGTCGATTCGGTCGGCAAGGACCCGATCGTGATCAAGGAGATCGTCATCAGCAAGCCCCAGGTCACCTATGAGCTGGACGGCACCAACTCCAACATCGACGCCATCCAGAAAAACGTCGATGCCTACTCAAAACAGTTCGGCGGTGGCGGCGGCGCCAAAAAGAGCGAGGGCGAGGGCCCGAAGATGATTATCGAAAACATCTATATCCGCGGCGGCGAAATCAGCGTCAGCGCCGGGTTCCTGGCCGGCAAGAAGATGACGGCGGCGCTGCCCGATATCCACCTCAAAGACGTCGGCAAGGAGGAAAAAGGCGCCGATCCGGCCGAGGTGATCCAAAAGGTCATCGGTTCCATGACCGAGGGAATCGGCTCGGCGGTGAGCGGGCTCGGCCTTGAAGACCTGGCCAAGGGCGTTACCGAAGGCGCGGCGGCAGCGGCGAAGAAGCTCCAGGAAGGCGCCGGCAGCGCCGGCAGTGCCGTTCAGGAGGGCGTCGGTGAGGCCGGCAAATCGCTGAAAAAATTATTCGGGCAATAAAACCTTAGCCCCGGCCTCTTTTTTTAGTCCCTGTCAGGGTTTTTTAATCCGCACCGAGCCGGTCGGTGACGTCCTTCCGCGCCTATTTTTTACCGCCGGCCTTTCAGGAAGTCCGTCTCCCGCCGTTCCCGCTTGGTCGGGCGGCCGCTGCCGGCATCCCGCTGCGCCGCTTTGACCGGGCGGGGGTCGGTTTTTTTCCTCGGTTGCGGCGGTTCCAGGTCGTCGTAGAGGCCCTGCGCTTCCGGAGCCGGGCCGCGCCGGGTGCCCAGATCAACCACTCTGACGACGCGGATGTGGGGGCCCTTGGGGAAGGTCAGCACGTCGCCGACATGCAGCGCATGATGGGCTTTTTTGACCACCGTCTCGTTGATGCGCAGCTTCCCCGAGGCGCAGAATTTCGTCGCCAGCGACCGGCTTTTGAAAAACCGCGCATACCACAGCCACTTATCCAGGCGCTGGCTGTCCAATATTAGCCCGCCTGCTTCAGGTTTTGCAGCTTGGCGAAGGGAGAATCCTTGGCCACCGCCGGTTTGGGTTTGTTTTTTGGTTTTTGAGTCTGCTTTTTGGTGCGGTGGAACCTGAGCGTTCCGTCTTTGCCCGGGCGTCCTTTGTAGCCGAGCCCGGCCAAAATATCGGCCATTTCATCGACCCCGCAACCGGCCAGGGACAGCAATTCCGGCACCGCCTCGAAGGCGCCTTTTTGGGCCAGTGTCCAGGCCTTCGCCGCCAACCGCTCGACCATGTCGCAACGCACCGCCAGGGCGCCGAAGGCAACGAAGCCCATGGCCTCAAAGAAACCATGCGGTGCGCCCGGGGGGACGTCCAGCGACACCCGGCCCGACCCCGGCGGCGGCGGTATTTCGGCCGCCTCCATCGATAGTC
Organism: Rhodospirillales bacterium; assembly: GCA_036011805.1. Lineage (GTDB taxonomy): Bacteria > Pseudomonadota > Alphaproteobacteria > Rhodospirillales > Casp-alpha2 > Casp-alpha2. Next base: position 8,444 of record DASCOC010000084.1, on the reverse strand, counting down.
CCCGTAACAGCCCCCGCCACAGGACGGCGTTGGGCTTGAGCAGTTCCGGCAAATACACCCGGTGGCGGCCGAGGCGAATGCCAAAAGGCCGCAGGCTTTTCCGCCCTTTGCCGCCCAGCGCCTCAATCTGTGCGGCGACGGTGTCGCGCCGAACCGAGCCCAGGTTTTCGGCAAGCTGAAAGACTACCCCCCGCGCCGCCCCGGCCAGGTCCGCCTTCTGCGCCGCCAGCAGCGGCGCGAACAGGGTGGCGATCTGAACGTCCAGCCAGGTCTGCAGGCGGCGGCCGACGCGGTCCCGCTGGCTCGGCTCGAACAGGTCGCTGAACAAAGGCTCGGCCACGGGCCGCAATATTTCCGTCCCGGCTTTGAGGCGGGCCACCGGATGACCGCGCCAGGTGATCAGGCGGGGCCATGCGCCCTCCTCCGGGCCCTCATCCGGCAGCCTATCCGGAACCAGCCCGAAGTGTTCGTCGGCGTCGGCCTCTAAGCGTTTCAGCCGGGTTTCCACTTCGCCCCGCAGCGCCCGCCCGGCGGCGTTGCCGACTTTCCTGGCGGCGACATCGTCGTTACCGCTTGCGCCGCCGTCCCCTGGGCCGTCGGGAACAAACCGAAAGCCTTCCAGATGACCCATGTAATGGCCCTCGACGGTGACGTCGCCGTCGCCATTGACCGCCGTCAGCAGGTCGTCGCGGTCCTTGAAATGGCTGACCAGGACGGCGGTGCGCTTGTCGACGAAGCGCTGGGTCAGGCCCCGGTGCAGCGCATCCGACAGCCTGTCTTCGATGGCCCGGGTGCGTTCCTGCCAGTGCCTGGCGTCATCGAGCCAATTGGACTGGTACGATACGTAGGTCCAGGTGCGGACCCCGGCGATGCGGGTGGCCAAGGTTTCGATATCGCCGTCGGTGTTGTCCAGGCGCGTCACCTGCGCCGCCATCCAGTCGGTGGGCAGACGGCCCCCGGTTTCATTGGCGCCGGCGTCCATTCCCCCGCCTCCATCCTGTGGCCCCATCAGATGCCGGTAAATTTCGCCGAGCAGGCTGGAATGGGCGTCGGTCATCACCTTGCCGAAATCGGGAATGCGGCAAACATCCCACAGCAGCCTGAGGGTATAAGAGGACGACGCCATCCCGGCGATCTCCGGCATTTTGGCCAAATGGCCGAGCGCCGCCTCGTCATCGGCCTCCCTGGCTTTTAGCAGCCCCGGCGTTTGCGGCGGCAGGTTCAGGCTTTGCTGCAGCCGCGCCATCGACGAGAAATCCAGGTCCGGGTTACGCCAATAGAGAAACTTCAAGGCGTCGAAGCGGTGATTTTCGATGCGCTCGACGACGTCGGGGTCCAACGCCCCGATGGCGCCGGTGGTGCCGAAACTGCCGTCGTTCATATAGCGACCGGCCCGGCCCGCCGTCTGCGCCAGTTCCGCCGCCGTCAACGGGCGCCGTTTGCTGCCGTCGAATTTGTGGGTGGCGGCGAAGGCGACGTGACCGACATCCATGTTCAGGCCCATGCCGATGGCGTCGGTGGCGACCAGGTAATCGACCTCGCCGTTTTGGTACATGGCGACCTGGGCGTTGCGGGTGCGCGGGCTGAGCGCGCCCAACACCACCGCGGCGCCGCCGCGTTGCCGGCGCACCAGTTCGGCCAGCGAATAAACTTCCGAGGCTGAGAAGGCGACGACGGCGGTGCGCGGTTTCAGGCGCGCCGTCTTGCGCTCGCCGGTATAACTCAACACCGACAACCGGGGCCGGGTCTCGAATGACACCCCAGGCACCAGGCGCGCCAACAACGGCCTGATGGTATCGGCGCCCATCAACATGGTTTCGTCGCGGCCGCGCGCGTTGAGCAGCCGGTCGGTGAAAATATGGCCACGGTCGGCATCGGCGCACATCTGAATTTCATCGATGCCGACGAACGCCACTTGGCGGTCAAGCGGCATCGATTCCACCGTACACAAAAAATACCGGGCGCCGGCAGGGATGATCTTTTCCTCGCCGGTGATCAGCGCCACCTGGGCGCGGCCCTTTTGCTTGACGGCGCGGTCATAATTTTCCCGCGCCAGCAATCGCAGGGGGAATCCGATCATCCCCGATGCATGGCCCAGCATGCGCTCCATGGCCAAATGGGTCTTGCCGGTATTGGTCGGCCCCAGGACGGCGACGATGCGGGCGCGTTCAGACGAGGTGTCGATCTGCATAAGGTTAAGAATCGCAGATTTTTGGCCACAATGGCAAGGTTCGGGTACTAGGATTTTCCGCGAACCATCGGCACGAAGGCCACCGGCAGCATGTTTTGCTCGCCGACCCGGCCATCTGCGTCCTTGGTCACCAGGGTCAGAAACTGGGTTTCGTGGACCCGGCCAAGGGGAATGACCATGCGCCCGCCCGGCGCCAGTTGTTCGACCAAAGCCTCGGGAATGCGTTCCGGCGCGGCGGTGACGATAATGGCGTCAAACGGGCTTTTATCCGGCCAGCCGTCGAAGCCGTCACCGGTATCGACCTCGACGTTGGCGTAGCCCATGCCGGCCAATCGATCCCTTGCCGGGGCGGCGAGTTTTTCAACACACTCGAGGCTGAAGACCTTGCCCGCCAGTTCGGCCAGCACCGCCGTCTGATACCCCGACCCGGTGCCGATTTCGAGCACCCGGCGGGTTTCGTCCAAATCCAGAAGGTCGGTCATTAGGGCGACAATATAGGGCTGCGAGATGGTCTGGCCGTGGCCGATGGATTGCGGCCGGTTGACGTAAGCGGCGACGATATCGGTGGGGCGGACGAATTCATGGCGCGGCACCTTGGCCATCGCCGCCATCACCGCGCCGGAAAACTTCGAACGCCCGGTCCAATTGGCGGTCTCGGCGGCGTTGGCGTCGATCTCGGCCAACAGGCGGTCGCGCGCCGCCGCCAGCTTTTCCTTATCGATATCGAATAAACCCATGGCCTTATCCTTGGTATTAGCTTGGCTTCCGGGGCAGGGCCACGTCAAGGCAGTCTCTCCGGGGGGCTTGCATCACCGGGGGCGCTGCTCCATATCAATGCCCAACACGCAAACAAGAGGACACCATGGCGCAAGAAAAATTCACTTTTCAGGCGGAAGTCAGCAAACTTCTGGATATCGTTGCCCACTCGCTTTACAGCCATAAGGAAATCTTCCTTCGTGAGCTGATTTCCAACGCGTCCGACGCCTGCGACCGGCTCCGCTACGCCGCCCTGACCGACGAAAAACTGACCGGCGGCGACGCCGATTTTAAAATCACCCTCGGCATCGATAAAAAGGCCAAAACCCTGACCGTCACCGACAACGGCGACGGCATGAACCACGACGACCTGACCGAGGTGCTAGGCACCATTGCGCGCTCCGGAACCCAGGCCTTTGTCGACCAAATGGCAGCTTCGGCAAAGGGTAAGGACAAGAAAAAGGGCAAAGACGCCAACGCCGGGGACGACATGGCGCTGATCGGCCAATTCGGCGTCGGTTTTTATTCCGCCTTCATGGTCGCCGACAAGGTTGAGGTGCTGACCCGCAAGGCCGGCGATAAAAAAGCCTGGCAATGGTCGTCGGACGGCAAGGGCGAATTCACCATCGACGAAGCGATGCGCGACGCGCGCGGCACCGATGTCATCCTGCACCTGGACAAAAAGGAAAAGGAATACCTGGATCCGGCGCGCATCGAGCATATCGTCAAACAGCATTCCGACCACATCGGCATTCCGATCATCCTTAAAGGCCCAGGCGGAAAAGACGGGGACGGCAAAGAAGAGGACGGGGATAGGACGCTGAACACCGCCTCGGCGCTGTGGACGCGGCCGAAAAAAGACATCACCGACGACCAATACACGGAATTCTACCACCACGCGGCGCATGCCTTCGATGACCCGTGGCTGACGCTCCACAACAGCGTCGAAGGGGTGCTGTCCTATACCAACCTGTTGTTCATCCCTTCGACCCAGCCCTTCGACCTGTTCCACCCGGACCGCAAGGCGCAGGTCAAACTCTACGTCAAACGGGTGTTCATCACCGATGATTGCGAGGGCTTGATGCCGCCGTATCTGCGGTTCATGCGCGGCATCGTCGATTCCGAGGACCTGCCGCTGAACATCAGCCGCGAAATGTTCCAGCACAATCCGCAATTGGCGAAAATCCGCTCCGGCCTGGCGAAAAGGATCATGGGCGAACTGAAGAAAAAGGCCGACAAGAAACCCGAAGAATACGCCGAATTCTGGGACAATTTCGGCGCGGTCCTGAAAGAAGGCCTCTACGAAGAGCCGGAAAACCGGGAAAAAATCTTAGCCCTGGCACGATTTAAAAGCACCACCCAGGACGGCTGGACCAGCCTTGAGGATTATGTCGGGCGCATGAAAGACGGCCAGGAGGTTATTTACTATATCTCCGGCGAAGACGCCGACGCCATCGCCGCCAGCCCCCACCTGGAAGGCTTCAAGGCCAAGGGCGTCGAGGTCCTGTTGATGACCGACCCGGTCGACGATTTCTGGCTGCCCTCGGTCGGCGAATTCGAAAGCAAAGCCTTTAAATCGGCGGCCCGGGCCGGCGCCGACCTCGACAAGGTCGAGGACTCAGGCAAGGACAAGGACGACGCCAAGGACGCCAAAAAGGACAAGGCCGGCAAAGCGATCGAGCCGTTGCTGGCGCAGTTCAAGGTGGTGTTGGGCGATGCGGTCAAGGACGTCTGCGCGTCGGAACGCCTGACCGAAAGCCCGGTCTGCCTGGTCACCGGCGAAGGCGACATGGATGCGCGCCTGGAAAAAATGTTGAAACAGAACCGCCAGGCCGGCATGCCCGATTTGACGCCGAGGGTGCTGGAGATCAACCCCACCCACGCCCTCATTAAACGGCTGGCCAAACGGGCCAAGGACAGTGACGGCAAGGACAGCCTGATCGCCGACGCGGCGCATTTGCTGCTCGATCAGGCCCGCATCATTGAAGGCGAGGCGGTGGTTGATGCGAAAGCGTTTTCCCGGCGGCTGTCGGCGGTGATGGAAAGCGGGCTGAAGGGCTGATCGGGCTATGCACCGCCGCAAGAAACGGGTGGCGGGCGGCACCTGAGCGGCGTATCAAGGGGGACCGAAACCGACGTAACCTAGGTCCCGTCATGCCGCCAACGCCACGCACCGATTCCGCCGCCGACCGCCATGCCGACGTTGCCGCCGCCATTGACTATCTGGTCCGCCATTACGCCGAGCAACCGTCCCTGGACGACGTGGCGCGCGTTGCCGGCATCAGCCCGCATCACTTTCAGCGCACCTTCAAGACCTGGACCGGCCTCAGCCCGAAGCGGTTCCTGCAATACGTCACCCTGGTCCAGGCAAAAAAATTGCTGAATACCCCGACCAATCTTCTCGACACCGCTTACGGCCTCGGCCTATCGGGGCCGGGGCGTCTGCATGACCTGTTCGTCGCCTGCGAGGCGGTGACGCCCGGCGAATATGCACTGCGCGGACAGGGCCTAAGCATCCACTATGGCCTTCATGACAGCCCGCTGGGCCGGGTCCTGATCGGCGTCACCGAACGCGGAATTTGCGGGCTTCGCTTTGTCACCGACGGCGACGACGGTACCGGGGGGGAGGCGGGCGCCATCAAGGCCTTCGCCGACGATTGGCCGGCGGCGGAATTAATCAATGACACCGGCATCACATCGGCGGCGGCGGAACAGGCCTTGAGCTACGCGTTTTCTCAGGTTCCCGGCGGCAAACCGCCCAGGCTGCTGGTGATGGGCACCAATTTTCAGATCAAGGTCTGGGAGGCCTTGATGCGGATTCCCCGCGGCGGCGTCGTCAGCTACCAGGATATCGCCGCCGCCATCGGCGGCGCCGTCGGCGCCAATCCCATTGGTTTATTGATTCCGTGTCACCGGGTGATCCTGAAATCCGGCGCCATCCACAACTACCGTTGGGGGGTGGAGCGCAAACACGCCATCCTGGCGATCGAACAAGCCGGGGTACAAGCCGGTTTGGAGAAATAGGCTAACTTTTGTTGAGATCGACTTTGGCGGCGCCGAGGATGCGCCCGGTCTTGACCGACTGCACGATCACCGCGCAACTGTCACGGCCCGCAGACGGCATATCGGAAGCCTTGGTCGTGATTTCCAGGGGTTGGCCCGTCCAGGTGCCGATTCTGGTCATGCCCCGGACGACATTGTGATAGCGCAGCGTCTGCCCGGAATTTTCGCCGCGCTTGACCTCGGTGTCGTGTTGACGGTCGAACACGGCCAGCCAAATGGCGGCGTTTTCCACCCGGCCGGCATCCGGCATGACAACGCGAACGCCATCCCCGGTGCGGCTGATTTTTACCGCCAGCTTTTCTAACTTGGCCGCTTGGCCGATTTGCCGCTTCACCTTGGCGCGGTCGGACCCGGTCGCATCGAAAGCGCCCTGGATCACCATCTGCGGCGTATAGACGTAGCGAAGTCCCAGTTTTTTCGCATAACGCCGTTGCCGCTGGGTGTTTTTGGGATCGGCGAAGGGATCTTTCCAGCCGATGTAATCCCAATAATCAACATGCACCGACAACGGCAATATATCGTCGCGCTTGGCCAAATCGCCGAGGAATTTATCGGCCGGCGGACACGACGAACACCCTTACGAGGTAAACAGTTCGACCACGGTCAAGGGAGCCGGTTCGGCGGCGGCAACCGGTTCGGACGTGACAAACAGAATTGAAACGGCAAACCATACCGCCGCCGCCAGGGTTTTGAGCGTTTTAATCATGGCCCCAAATTAAAGGAGGGTATGATTCAGCCCAAATCACATCAAGGTGAAGACGCCCGATTCACGGAAATGTGATGAAAGTTCATCAAATCCAGAGCATAATTAATCTGGAAACTAGGGGGGCTTCACGGAATAATCCTATGAAATCCGCTATCCGAATTCTCCTTCTTCTTGTATTGGCGTCGACGGCGGCCTTTGCCGGTGACGATAAGAAAGTCGTTTACATCGCCACCGAGGAGTACCCACCGTATACATCCGAGAGGCTCAAACACTTCGGCATTGATGGTCATATTGTCAGTGAAGCCTTCCGCAATGAAGGCATTGAGGTTGTCTATCAATTTTATCCTGGGGCCCGATCGTTCGAGTTCGCCAAAAATGGTGAGGTTGACGGCACCATCCCATGGGCCAAGCGCGAGGATCGAGACCAGTTCTTCCACTACAGTGACCCCGTGATTCAAGTGGACCGCGAACAGTTCTTTTACCGCAAGGGCCTGCGGTTTGATTGGAATCCGGTTCACCGGGATTACAGTCAAATTAATGGCAAGCGCTTCGCGGCAATCATTTCCTACAACTATGGAAAAAACTTTCAAAAGGCGGAAGCCGATGGCGTCATTCATGTCGAGCGTGTGAACACACTGAAACAGGCCTTCAGGATGCTGTTGTTTGACCGGGTCGATATGGTGATCAGCAAAGGCCGGGTGGCCACATACGAACTGCAATCAAATTTTGCCGAAGAGGAAATCACGCAACTGGATAGTCGACCCGAAAATGTGAAACCGGTCAGTTACGACTATTTGCTTTTTTCGAAAAAGCGACCCAACGCCCAATATTTTCTCGAAGCGTTTAATCGAGGCCTCAAAAAGCTTTATGCCAGCGGCAAATATAATCAGTTCCTAAGGGCCTTTGAGACTGGCGGCTACATCATTCCCGAAAATCGCTAGAGTCTTGCTATGTAGATAGGACGACAGTCAATCCGATGACAGCAGTTCATCGAAGCTGGTGTTCGGCGTCCAGCGGTCGAAATGATCGATCAATTGACGGATGGTTTCGACGGCGGCGGCGGGATGGTCGCCGATCGCGGTCTCGGCCGCCAACACCAGCCCCATGGCACCCATCTCAAGGGTGCTGACGACGTCATTGACCTCGGCGCGGGTCGGCTGGTGCCACTCGATCATCGATTCAAGAAGGTTGGTCGCCACGTAAACCGGCTTATGACGGGCCTTTACGGAAGACACGATGCGGCGCTGCAAGAACGGAATTTTCTCGATCGCAACCTCTCTGGACAGGTCTCCGCGGTCGATCAGAATGGCGTCCGCCTTGTCCGCGATCTCGACTAGATTGCGGATTCCCCGGATGCTTTCGATCTTGGTGATGAGGGTCGCATCGTCGCCGATACAAGCGCGGAATTCATCGACATCCTCGGGCGCGTTGGCAAAGGACAGGGCGAAATTCTGGATGCCGAAACGCCGCCCGATCTCGATGGCGCGCTGGTCCTTTTCCGTCATCGCCGGCATCGGAATCGGCCGATTGATGCTGACCGCCTTGTTTTCCCCAATCTTCCCAGCCGTCTCGACGACGGCGGTGCAAAACGCCTCGGATTTTTCCGTCACCCTCAACTGGGCGCCATGAAAATCGATATCGATTAAATCGCCGATGTCGAATTCACCCGCAATGCCGGCGGGATGAAAGGACAGCTTGCCTTGATCGCCCTCGATGGGATCGACATGC
>DASCOC010000083.1:0-1632 GCA_036011805.1 Rhodospirillales bacterium | reverse complement strand
AACGGTTTTTCTATGAAGTCATGGGCACCGTCTTTTATTGCTTGAACGGCCATCTTTATGTCGCCATGGGCGGTCATGAATGACGGAAAGGAATATGCCACGCGCCTTCAATTCCTTGTACAGTTCGAAGCCGTCCATGTCCGGCATGCACACGTCCAGCAACAGGCATCCCGTCTCTCCCACTTGCCGGGATGCAAGAAACTCCCTGGCGGACGCGTAGGTCTTCACCCGCGGATAGACCTCGCCGACCACGCTAGCCAGCATATTGAAGCCGGCTTCGTTATCGTCGACGATATGGATGGTCGGTTCATGGGTCATCGAACTTGACCCTCTCGGCAGCGGCCAGGGTGAACTTGAAGACGGTGCCGTCGCCGGTGGCGGCTTCGGTCCACAGTCGACCGTGGTGGGTCTTGATGATGCCGCGGCAGATGGGCAGGCCCATGCCGTTCGGCTTGATCGTGAAACAAGGAACAAAGTCACGCATTTAAGCTGATTGCGGTTGCTGCCGCAGCTCCCAAATGGTAGGTGTAGGCCGTTTTTCTCGCTTATGGCGAAAATTTCCCTGGATGTTGTGGGGTCAGGACTTGAATGTTGAATTTCCGTCCACCGCTCTCTTAGCTTCCCCCATGGCACGGTCCTTGCGCGACCCTTGCGCATCGAATATCCCGGCGCCGTCTATCATCCGACGGCCGCGTTACGGACCTTTGGAGGCTCCGCCTCGGAGTGACGATTATAACCGGCGCGCGGGTTCCTCGATCAATCGGAGAGGTTGGGAATGTTTGCGAGAAAGCGGTAAGGCATGTCGAGAATGGTAACTGATCAGTGACAGGTTACACTATTTGAATTATCGTCGGCTTCCGCCACAAAGGTCTCAAGCTCCTCTACGAGAAAGGAGACCGGCGGCGGGTGCCGCCGGAATGCGCCGGCAAGGTCGAACGCATCCTTGCCCGTCTTGACGAGGCGACAGAGCCAGCCAACATGGGGCTTCCGGTTGCATCCGTTGAAGGGCGATCTTGCAGGTTGCTGGTCTGTCGGTGTCTCCGGCAACTGGCGCATTATCTTCCGCTTCGAAGGAGCGCATGCCCGTGATGTGGATTTGATCGATTATCATTAGGAGAACCAGGACATGGCAATGAAGAACCCACCCCATCCTGGCTTGTCCGTCCGCCACGATTGCCTGGAGCCCCTGGGGCTCAGCGTGACGGCGGCGGCGAAGAAACTTGGTATCAGCCGTAAGCAACTGTCCGACATCGTGAACTGCCATTCGGGCATTTCTCCCGAGATGGCGATCCGCCTCGACAAGGCATTTGGCGGCAGCGCGGATACCTGGTTCCGCCTCCAGGCGGCCTACGACCTTGCTCGGGCAATGAAGAAGGCGGACCGGATCAAGATCGAGCGGCTTTCGCCGCCGGCGTGATGCAAATACACTATTCAAGTCCTGACCCCGAAATTCTCGATTGCTGATTGATGCGCCGACTTTCAATCCTTTGATCGTCCTTTGGAAGAGACCAGCGAAACCGCACCCGGTCCCAACGGCCAAACACTTGTGCTTCGTCCAAGTGCCGGAACGAAACCGGGTAAAGTCGCAACCAGTTGTTCTTAAGATCGGCGCCCGCACAGCATACGGTTTCG
>DASCOC010000082.1:0-21880 GCA_036011805.1 Rhodospirillales bacterium | reverse complement strand
TTGCTAATTAGTTGCTATGACGAAATAAGGGGCCAGCTATTTCTACCTAACCCATTGTTTTTAATGGTAGCGGAGGAGGGATTCGAACCCCCGACACGAGGATTATGATTCCCCTGCTCTAACCAACTGAGCTACTCCGCCATAAAATATCCATCATTCGCCTGTCATCAGACCGGATAAGGAACAGGGATATAGGTTGATTGGCCTGGCGCTGTCAAGCCGGAGCCCGCAAGCATCCGGGGGATTTTCTATCCAGCCCGGAAACCCGCAGGAACCCCACCGTAAAAGCGGGATTGGGGAGACCGCCGGATGGGTTTTCGCCCACCCGGCGGCTGGTTCGTTCGGCGCTTCCCTGGGAGAGACAGGGGGGGAGTGAGAAGCACGTCACGAAACCATTCGCCGGCGGCACGGGGAAACCGCCGACAAAGGATTCATTCAGAGGGTTAAAACACGTCGACTTCGACCACCGGCGGTTTCGGTTGCGCCGGCGGCGCCGGTTGAAGGGCAGGCGCAGAGGCCGGGGTTGGGGCCGGGCGTACGGCGGCCTGCTGCGGCGCCGGTGCCGCTTTGATTTCGGGTTTTTTGACGATGACGCCATTGGGCCCGATTCCCATGGTGCGGAGCAACGCCTGGGTGCCCTTAGGGTTCGAAGAGAGACGCACAAATTCCTTGCGTTCGGCATCGGCCAGGCCTTGGGCGGGGTCCAGCCACGGCAGGTTGGCGAGATGTCCGTTCGGCGCCGGGCGCGGGATCGGCTCGGCGTCCTTGACCCAGTAATTGACCATCTGGGGCGGCGCGTGCGGGGCCGATTCCGGCGGCTCGGGTTTATCGTAGCGGCTGGGATCGGGGCCGAAATAGTTGACCAGGCGCTTTTCGTCCCGGTGATAGGGCTCCTTGTAGCACGCCACTTTGCCGATGGATTTATAGCAATAGGTCGGTTCCCAGTCGTAAACGGCCTTCTCATACTCCGAGACATAGCCGCAGGCGCCGAGAAATGCCGTTAATCCGAATATCGCAGAAATTCTGAACATGTTTTATCTCCCGATTTAAGGAGATAAATGCATAAACGGTGCCAAATTCGGCGGTTTACGGCACCGTTAATAAGTCATTAACGATTCCAAATACTTACAAATGGTTAACGCTATTTTCGGGTGTCGATAACGATGCGCCCGCGGACCTGACCCTGGAGGATTTTACCGGCCAAATCGGGCACATCGGCAAGAGATGCCGAGTCGGTGACAGTGGCCAGCTTGTCCATGGGAAGTTCCTTGGCGAGGCGTCCCCAGGCGACCAGACGGCGGTCTTTCGGGCAGGTGTTGGAATCGATGCCGAGCAAATTGATCCCGCGCAGCAGGAACGGCATCACCGTGGTATCGAGCTTGAACCCCGACGCCAGCCCGACGGCGGCGCAACTTGAATGGGTGTGGAGCGACGCCAACGCCGTGTGCAGGGTCGGGCCGCCGACGCTGTCGATGATGCCCGACCAGCGTTCGGACGCCAGCGGGCCCTTCGGCGGTTCAACCAATTCGTCGCGGCCGATTATTTCCGACGCGCCCAGGTCTTTCAGGTAATCGTGGGTTTCCGCCCGCCCCGTCGACGCCGCCACCCGATAGCCCAGGTTGGCAAGGATCGACACCGCGATGGAACCGACGCCGCCGGCCGCCCCGGTGACCAGGACCTCGCCTTCGGAACCCGGCGTCAAGCCGTGGTCTTCCAACGCCATCACCGCCAGCATCGCGGTGTAGCCGGCGGTGCCGATGGCCATGCATTGTTCGGTGCTTAAGGCCTCGGGCACCGGCACCAGCCAGTCGGAATTGACCCGGGCGCGGGAAGAAAAACCGCCCCAGTGAGTTTCGCCGACGCGCCAGCCGTTCAGCAATACCTTGTCGCCGGGCTTGTAATCGGGTGAATCCGACGCTTCCACGGTGCCGGCGAAATCGATGCCGGGCACATGCGGGTAATCGCGCACCAGCCGCCCATTGCCCTGGACGACCATGCCGTCCTTGTAATTGAGGGTCGAATATTCGATGCCGACGGTGACGTCGCCTTCCGGCAGGCGATCGTTGGGCAGGGTCTGGATTCCGGCGGTGACGTTGCGGTCGTCGTCTTGTTCGAGGACGATGGCGGTGAATTGGTTTTCGTCGGTCATGGTTTATTCTTTCATTCTCTCTGGTTATTCAACGACGGCCCAGGCAAGCGGCTGTCCGGCCAGGAACGGCTTCACGGCGCCGCCGCCTTGCACGGAAACGTCGCCGGGGACTGTCATGGCGACGGTATCGCCGGTCTTTTTCAGGGTGATCGTGTCTTCGTTGGGCGCCAGCCCGTAAAACGCCGGCCCGTTCAGCGAGGCGAAGGCCTCGAAATTGTCGAGCGCGTTTTCCTCATCGAACACCTGGGCATAATGCTCCAATGCCGCCGGCGCCGAAAATATACCGGCGCAGCCGCAGGCCGCCTCTTTTGCCGTCAACGCGTGCGGCGCGGAATCGGTGCCGAGGAAAAACTTCGCCGAGCCCGACGCCACGGCCTTCCTCAGCGCCAGGCGATGGGGCTCTCTTTTCGCCACCGGCAGGCAATACATATGGGGATTGATCCCGCCCTCAAACAAAGCGTTGCGGTTGATGGTCAAATGATGGGCGGTGACGGTGGCGGCCAGGGTATCGCCTTGGCTTAAGACGAAATCGACGGCGTCGGACGTGGTGATGTGTTCGAACACCACCTTGAGGCCGGGGAAGCGCTCAATCAGCGGCGCCAGGGTGCGATCGATAAACACCGCCTCGCGATAAAACACATCGACGGCCGGGTCGGTGGTTTCGCCGTGCACCAGCAGCGGCATGCCGGCTTCCGCCATGCGCTCCAGCACGCCCAGCACCTTCGCCATATCGGTGACGCCGTGGGCCGAATTGGTGGTCGCACCCGCGGGAAACAATTTTACCGCCGTGAATATACCGGCGGCAAAGCCGTCAACGATGTCATCGGCGTCCGCGTCGTCGGTGAGATAACACGTCATCAGCGGCGTGAAGGATGCGTCTGGAGGTATGGCGTCGGTAATGCGGTCCCGGTAGGCCTCGGCAGCGGCGGCGGTGGTCACCGGCGGGTCAAGGTTGGGCATAATGATGGCGCGGGCGAAGCGCCGCGCGGTGAACGGCAGCACTGCCTTCAGCATGTCGCCGTCACGAAGGTGCAGGTGCCAATCGTCGGGGCGGCGGATGGTGATGTCCGTGGTTTCAGCCATATCAGGGCCAAACGTCACACGAAAGCCGGCCTAAGAAAAGACCCCCGCTCAACGGCGGTGGAAAAGGGTTGAGCGCCTTCATCGATCATTAACCATATCGGTTTATGCTGTGCGAACCTTAAAATCGGCTAATAGGCTTGATTTAAAGGGATTATCGGCTTTCGAGAGGGCGGAAACCGAATCGAGCAACTGATGGGAGAGAGTTTTTAAATACGGAGCCAATACCGTAGCGATATTTGAAAAGTGTCCCCCGTTGGACTGTTGAATAACAGAAAGGGCCACGTCATGAGACGCTATTATACGGTCATTTTAAGCACGCTGATTCTGACAATCGGTTTAGTCCTCCTCGCCCCGGCGGCCTTGGCGCAGCCGGTTTGCGGACCCCACCAAAGCATTTCCGACAGCCTGAAGAAATCCTATACCGAGGCGCCGGTTTCCATGGGCCTCACCGTCAGCGGTGGCATCATCGAGGTCTTCGCTTCCAAGGAGGGCACCTGGACCATGGTGATTACCCAGCCCAATGGCACCAGCTGCCTGATCGCCGTCGGCCAGGACTGGGAAAACCTGCCCAACCCGGAAATACTCACCGGCGCCAGGATCTAGGCCCGTACGCTCAAAGGCGCTATCCGCCGAGCACGTCGAAAACGCCGCCGTCTGGCTCTATTCCCTGGATATGGCGGCGATGCCAAAGCGCATAGAACAATAATACCCAGGCGGCTTGTCCCTCTTTCTGGCCGGAAGCGGCAAAAAGGCTTTCGACTTCGCCGGGTTTACAAATTTCCTCGATACAGGGTTGTTTCGCCACCAGCGGGCCGAGCCGCGCCCCTTCCCTGCCGATCCACTCGCCGACCGGAACCGTGAAGCCCTTTTTCCTGGTGAACGGCTGCGCCGCGGGCAGCGCCGATTGCAGCCATTTGCGCAACAGCCATTTGCCCAGGCCCCGGCGCACCTTCAAATGATCGGGAAGCCCGAAGGCGAAGTTCGCCAGCTTAACGTCGAGCAACGGCACCCGGCCTTCGACCCCATGCGCCATCAGGCAACGGTCAAGCTTGGTCAGCAGGTCATTGGGCAGCCAATCGGCGCAATCGGTGGCCTGGGCCGCCTGCAGCGCCGTCCGGCCCGGTGTTTTGGCGTCCGCCTCAACCCCGGCGAAGCCGTCCCGCCAACCGGCCGGGTGATCCCGCAATACGCCAAGGCCGTCGAACACGCCCCTGTCGCGCATTCGCCGGCCACCAAATATCTTGGGCCGCCGCACCCGCCGGTAACGGCCATAGCCGCCGAACATCTCGTCGCCGCCTTCACCGCTCAACACCACCTTGAGCCCGGCGTCCTTGGCCGCCGCCGCCAGCTTATAGGTCGGCAGCACCGCATAATCCGCGGCCGGGTCATCCATGGCCGCGGCAACGCCCGGCAACAGCGCCCAAAAGTCGCCCTCGGAAAAGTCCACTTCGGTGTGATCGGCACCGGCGGCGGCGGCAACGGCACGGGCATGGTCGCGTTCATCGCTGACGTCGGTGCCGGAGAACCCCGCCGTGAATGCCCGCACCGGACGTTCATTCAGCCGCGCCATCATCGCCAACAGCACTGACGAATCGATGCCGCCGGACAGGAACATGCCGTAGGGCACATCGGATCGCTGATGGATGCCGACACTTTCATTCAACATTTCATCCAGGCGACGGAGCGCCATCGCCTTGGGCATATCCCCCGGTCCGCCGCTGGGCAGCGCATGGATGACCAGACGGTCGCTAATCCGGCCCCGGCGCACCTGCAGGGTCTCGCCGGGCAATAGCCGTTTGATGCCTTCAAAGACCGTGTCCGCGCCGGTACTGAACTGGAGCTGCAGCAACTCGTCGCGGGGACCGGCCTTCAGCGCCGCTTTCACCAAGCCGGCACGGTGCAGCGCCTGGGGCTCCGAGGCGAACACGAAACCGGCGTCGGTTTCGGCGTAATACAGCGGTTTGATGCCGAAAGGATCGCGGGCCAGCACCAGGCAATCTTGGGCCGGGTCATGGATGGCGATGGCGAACATGCCGCGCAGGTGCCGGGCGAAGCCGAGCCCGTGGCGGAGATACAGATGCAACGGCGGCTCGCAATCGGACTTGGTTTGAAAATCGACCCGGCCCATGTCGAGGCGCAGTTCGACAAAGTTGTAGATTTCGCCGTTGGCGACCAGGGCCGCGTTTTCCTTGCCCTTATCTTTTCCCTTATCCTTTCCCTGGCCGGCGGCGGCCATAAATGGCTGATCGCCGGTTTCCAGATCGATGATGGCCAGGCGCGTCTGTACCAGGCCGACGCCGCCGGAAACGGCGATGCCCTCGCCGTCCGGCCCCCGGTGCGCCATGGCGTGGATCAGCGTTTGCAGCGCTTTGCCATCGGGAGCATCGCCTGAAACCGTCATGATGCCGGCGATCCCGCACATCAGGGGGGCTCCCCGGGGATATTGGTGTCTGAATTGGCGTCCGGTGTTTCGTCGGTTTTCAGCAAGGATTCGAAAAACGCAAGGTATTGGTCGATGACGATCTTTTCGGTGAAGTTCTTCTTGTAGGCTTGGTGGCCCTGGTGGGCGATCCGTTGGCGGAGCTTGTCATCTTCAAAAAGATTGCGCAGCGCCTTGCCCATTGTCGGCGCGTCATCCACGGGCACCAGAATTCCCGTTTCCCGGTTCTCAATCAGGGTGCCGGGGCCGTAGCTGTCCGCCGCGATCACCGGCGCGCCCTGGGCCCAGGCCTCAAGGACGACATTGCCCAAGGGTTCATGGCGCGATGGACAAACGAAAATATCGGCGGTGGCCAGAAGCGCCGCCGTATCTTCACGCCAGCCCAGGAACCGGGTCCGGGGCTTGACCCCGATCGCTTCCGCCGCCTTTTCCAGGTCGCCCCGCAACGGGCCTTCGCCGGCAATCCAAAGATAGGCGTCGGGGATTCGGGCCATGGCCTCCAACAACACATCAAACGCCTTGTTTTCATGCAACCGGCCCAGCGCCAGCACCAGCGGCGCCCCTTCGGGGGTGAAGAATTCCCGGCGCGGGACCGGTTCGGCCTTGTGGCCGGGAACGAAATTGGGCAGGTAATGGGAACGGCCCGAAGGCCATCCGTCGCCGATCAGGTAATTGCGGATGTCTTCGGTATTGCCGATCAAATGATCGCAGCCCCGGTAATACTTGAGGTCGTAATAGCCGCCAAGCCGTCCGACATGGACGAAGTCCCCTCGCGGGCATTGGGCCGTGGCGCGGTTCATCCAGGTCAGCACCACATCCGGCCGATAGGCCTGGATTTCCCGTTTCAAGGCGGTCTTTGTCCTAAAATCCAACATGCCGCCGAACGCCAATTCGACCGGTTCAATGCCGCCTGCCTTAAGCGCCTGGGCCCGGGCGGGATGATTGCGGATGACGACGCGCTGATCGAGCCCGGCCCGATTGAGGGCCAGGACAAGGCGGATGAAAAACGCCTCGGCGCCACCGAATTCCGCCCCCGCCATCGCCTGTAACACTCTCATGACTCAGGGGATCAACGCTTCAAAGGCCGCCGCCGCCTGGGGCCAGCGCCAGCTTCGCTGTTTTTCCAAGGCGGCCAGATGCTGGCTCCGCCAACATTCATCGTCACCCAGCAACGCCACCGCATGATCGGCGAAGGCGTCGTCATCGGGGGCGATAAAACCGGTCTCGCCGTCGACCACCCGTTCGCTGACGGAACCCAGATTCTCGACCACGGCGGGGACTCCCATAGCCTGGGCCTCGCCGACGGCCAGGCAGAAGGTTTCATTGAGATCGCCACGGTAAAGCATCACTCTGGCGGAGCGCAACTCCTCGATCAGGGCGGCCTTGGGCACCGGCCCCCGGAGAATGACGCCGTCTGTTTCCAGTGCCCGGGCGCGTGCCAACACACGATCCATGGCGCCGGCCTTCGCCTCGCCGACGCTTCCGTAGGTGGCGGCGCCGGCGAATACGTGCAGTTCGGCGCCGCTAACATGGGGGCGGATGCGCTCCGCCCAAATGTCCAGCAACCAATCCAGGGAGCGCAGCGGATTGGAGGTAAAGACGGCGCGGGGCGGTGGCGGGACGATCAATGGTTCGGCGCCGCAAAAGGCCTCGGGCAGCCCATAGGGAATGACCATGCGCTCGCCCGACGGCGCCCAGCCGGGATAGGTCGTCGCATGATAATCACCGATGAAGATCACCGCCGGTTTGATCCGCCACAATTTCGTCAGATACCGCCATTTCAGCAAATACCCCGCCGGGTTGTGAGTCCAGAACACCGTGCGCCGGGCCGACGGCATCCGCCCCAACAGCTTATCGCCCCGGTTGGCGATATAAAGATCGGTGCTTTCGGGCCAATTGTTTTCCTCTAATGGCCGCCAGGAAACGCCGTTATGATCGAGCGCCGCCTTGCACTTATTGAGCACAATGGCGTCGTGGCCGCGCGCCGCCAGTTCCTGCATCAGCGCCACCACCGAGGATTCGACGCCGCCCAAGGGCCGTTCATCAGGGGTGCGGCCGTCAAACTCGATGCCGTCATCGGCAAGGACAATACGCGCCATTCAATCCTCGTCTTCCAGCGTCGCCTTCAAATGGGACAGCATCGGATAAAGCCCGGCGAACAACGCAATCAAAAACCCGTAGCCGCCTTCCCGGTAGCCCTTGCGGAAAAAATAACATTTGATGAAGCGGGAAAAGAGGCGTCGCACGTTGGACCCCATGGTGCCGATATCACCGGACTGACGCAGGTCCTTGGCCCGCGCCGTCGAATAACTGTCGAGCCGGCGGATCATGTCGGAAATATTGCGATCGACCAAATGGCTGATGCGGTTTTCTAATTGCGGACCCTTTTTCGCCCCATCGGCCCAGGTCAGCGGCGGGTGAACCCGATTCCGGCCCCAGACCTTGACGCCCTTTTTGAACAACCCCGGATAGGCGGCCTTGCCGTAAGACGCCCCCCAACCCCAGCGCACCAACTTGTCCCCGATATGATTATCGACCAGGATTTCATGCCAATCGAAGAGCGTCGATGAAATCAGCGCCCGAATTTCCAGGCCCAGCGCCTCGGAAACCCGTTCGTCGGCATCGATCTCAAAAATCCACTGCCCCCGGCAGGCTTCGATACCGGCGTTGCGGCGATCACCTTCGACCTCCCAGGCGCCGTCGATCACGCGGTCGGTGAAGGTACGCGCGATGTCGCCGGACCCGTCGGTGCATTTGTCCAACAGCACGACGATCTCATCGGCAAAGCTCAGTCCCTCTAAACACTCGGCCAGTTGCGCCTCTTCATTCCTGACCGAGATCACCGCCGAAAGTTGGAGCCCGACCTTGCTCACGGCGCCGGTTCCAATGCGGCCTTCAGGTGGGACAGCACCGGGTACAGCGCCGCGCAAAGGGCAATGACGAAACCGTGCCCGCCTTCCCGGTAGCCGCGGCGGGAAACGTAGCACTTCCAAAACCGCGAGAAGATTTTGCGCACCATGTTGGGAAACGAGCCGATATCGCCGGAATCCGCCAGATCCAGGGCGCGCAGCGTGGTATAGCGGTCAAGCCGCATCAACATGTCGGAAATGTCCCGGTCGATATAATGGCTGATCGGCGTTTTTAGATCGGCCCCCTGGCGGCCGCTGACATGCAGGTGCGGATGCACCCGTTCCCGGCCCCAAACCTTGACCCCCTTGCGGAACAGCCCCGGATAGCCGTTCTTGCCGAACAGTCCGCCCCAGCCGTGGCGAACCAGCCGGTCGCCGACGTAATTGTCGACCGGAATGTTGAAAATGTCGCCGTCCGGCGACTCGATGACGGCCCGGATTTCCCCGGCAAGGGCGTCGGGCACCCGTTCGTCGGCATCAATCTCGAAGATCCACGCCCCCAGGCAGGCTTCGATACCGGCGTTGCGGCGCTCGCCGTCCCTTTCCCAGGAGCCCTCGATCAAACGATCCGTATAGTCCATTGCTACGGTTTTCGAGTCGTCGGTACATTTATCGAGGACGACAACCGTCTCATCGGCGAAGGAAAGACACTCCAGGCGCGCGGCCAGTTGCGCCTCTTCATTATGGGCGACAACAAGCGCCGAAAGCTGGAGCCCGTCCTTGCTCACGCCGCCGCCTCCGAGGCGCGTCGCCAAAGGGCGTGGGCCGCCGCCTCAACCGTGTCCACGGTCAGGCTATCCATCAACGTCCCGGTCGCCCGGTGATCGAAGTTTTCCGGGAAAATTTCATCGAACGACTTGTCGGCACGCACGGCGGCGCCCAGCGGCCCCCAGGGCGCATACAGTTCATCGAGGCTCGGCCCGAACAAGCCCAGCGTCGGTATCCCCGCCGCCGCCGCCAGATGCATGAGGCCGGAATCGTTACCGACGTAAAAAGTGGCCCTCTCTAGACAGGCGCCGACTTCAAGCAGGTCAAGCTGGCCGACCAAATCGATGCGCCGGTCTTTTGGAATGGCATCGATGAGGCGCAAGGCCATAGGCCGTTCGTCATCAAGCCCGAAAACAGCGACCCGGGCGCCTGGCAGAATGCCGCCCGGCCCCGACAGGCGCTCGATCAAATCAACGAAAGATCCGGCCCGCCAGATCTTCGCCGACCAATTGGCTGTAGGACCAATGGCCAACACCGGCGGCCCGTCGGGAATCAGGGATTTGGCCTGTTCCCGGACATGTTCAGAAAGCCATATTTGGGGCGTCGGCGGTGTTTCGGAAAGACCCATGACCGCCGCCAACTGAACCACCCGGTGCCCCGGCGCCTTGGTACGCCCGAATCGAAAACGCTTCGCCGCCGCCAGAGGATAGGACATCGGCGTGTTCCTAAGATCGACAACGATGTCCCAAAACGAGCCGACAACGCCCGTCCACATGGCCACCCAATGCAGCGAAAACATCATCTTGTCGAGAACGATGATCCGATCCAGGTTCGGCACCGCCACGAACAACGGTGCCGCCGCCGGGCCACAGGCGATGGTAATGCGGGCCTTGGGGTGATCGGCGATCAGCTTGCTCAACAGTCCCGACGATAGAATCGCGTCGCCGACCCGGGTCGAGGTGATAAATAAAATTTTCATACCGCACGTTACCTCGTTTTCGGACCGCCGGCCGAATGGGTGCAAGGGGCCGGTATAGAGCCGAAACCGGGCCAAAATATGACTTATGCCCTATGGCAGCCTTGCACCCTCCGTCATGCCTCCCCACTATCTACACCGACGCCGATGGTTTTTTCTATATACTTCCGATATCTGAAAAACATAAAAGGCCGCCGATGACCGATAACCCCCGCTTCGCGATACTCGAAGACCGCGGTATCTTAGCCGTCTCGGGCTCTGACCGCACAGACTTCCTGCAGGGATTGGTCTCCAATGATATCGGCAAGGTCGCCCCCGGCCACGCCGTTTACGCCGCCTTACTAACGCCCCAGGGAAAATACCTGCACGATTTCTTCGTTTCCGAAGCCACGGGGGAAGGCGCGGACATGTTGCTGCTGGATTGCGAACTGGGCGGCCTCGCGGACCTGCAAAAACGGCTGTCGATCTATAAGCTGCGCGCCGACGTCAGCCTGGAGGATCGCTCCGGGGATTTTACCGTCGCCGCGATTTTCGGCGAAGGATCCATCGAAGCCGCCATGGAGGGCGTTGCCGTCTATGCCGACCCCAGGTTGGCGAAGGCCGGCGTGCGTTGCGTCTTGGCCAAGGCGGACGCCCAAACCCTTCTGGAAAAGGCCGGGTTCACCGCCACCGAGCCCGCCGACTATGACCGGCTTCGGTTGACCCTCGGCCTTCCCGACGCCAGCCGCGACCTGATTCCCGAAAAATCGATCCTGCTGGAGAACGGTTTTGATGAACTGAACGGCATCGATTGGGACAAAGGCTGTTACATGGGCCAGGAACTGACGGCCCGGACCAAATACCGGGGATTGGTGAAAAAGCGGCTGATGCCGGTGACCTTCGTCGGGCCGCCGCCGGAACCGGGAACCCCCATCATGCTGGGCGAAAAAGAAGCCGGTGAAGTGCGCTCTAGCCAGCCGGCCGAAGACGGCGGCATCGGCCTAGCGCTGATACGGTTGGAAGCGCTGGAAAATTCCGCCGACCTTATGGCCGGGGGGGTCGTCGTGACCCCGCAAAAGCCCGATTGGATGGCTCTCTAACGTCGCCTCGACGCCGTGCTTGCGCCATAATGGGCCATGACCGAAAGCCTGACCCAAGCCATCGAGACATTACAGCGCTCAAGGAGCATGCTGGAGCCGGTTCTGGCCAGCTTCGAGAAGCGCGTCGCCCAGTTCGGCGCCGACCCGAGAAGCGCCTTTTGGAAAGACGAGGAATGGCAAAAACGGCGCTATGACATCTTAGCCCGTCTGTTCGACGAACCCGACCGCCTGGGCGGCATCAGCATTACCGATTTCGGCTGCGGCTACGGCGCCTTTTTCGATTATCTGGCTGATCGCCCGGTGATGTCGGGCAGCCGTTATACCGGTATCGACATGTCGGCGGCGATGATCGAAGAAGCCAACGCCCGTATCCGGGACCCGCGCGCCGCCTTCAGGCGCCACCTGATCGCCACCGAGACCGCCGATTACACCTTTGTCTGCGGCACCTACAACATGAACCTGGGCGCAAATAGGGGCGAATGGGCGGATTACGTCAAAGCCAGCCTGGAACAGCTTTGGTCCAAGACCACCAAGGCGATGGGCTTCAACATGCTGCGCCTCGACGCGCCGGACCAGTATCCCGGTCTCTATTACGCCGACGGCATCGAATTCATCAAATTCTGCAGCGAAACCTTAAGCCCGGACGTCACCTACACCGATGACAGGCCGCTGCCGGACTGGACCATTTTCGTGCGCAGGACTTAATCAACATTAGCGGCAATTTGTTCCGCCAGTTTGCCAATTTCGTCCATATCGCCGGGGGCCAGTTCCCAATTCATGGTCAGGCCATCATCCATGCCCCTGGGAATGACATGCACATGAAAATGAAACACCGATTGCTTGGCGCCGGGGCCGTTGGCCTGGAGAATGTTGATGCCGTCCGGGGCTAGGGTTTTCTGCACCGCCCGGGCGGCCCGCCCGGCGCCGGCGAAGGCCTTGCCGATCCATTCCGGGGGCGTTTCCAATATATCCTTGGAATGATGTTTGGGGATGACCAGCACGTGACCGGGCGCGATCGGGTTGACGTCCATGAAAGCCAGGACATCGGCATCTTCCAGGACCTCGAAACAGGGAATTTCACCGCGAATGATCTTACAAAAGATGCAATCGTCATCGAGATGCGCGTCGGTCATTTCTTCCCCCTCCTCCCTAATGTTTCGCCTGACCCCGCCTTTAGTTTTTAAGGGTCAATACCGCTTGCGCCGCCGCCAGCCGGGCGATGGGCACCCGGTAGGGAGAACACGACACGTAGTTCAGCCCGACCGCCTGACAGAAGGCGACCGAAGCCGGATCGCCCCCATGTTCGCCGCAGATTCCCATTTTTAAATCCGGGCGCACCGCGCGGCCGCGCTCGGCCCCGATCCGAACCAATTCGCCGACGCCCGACTGGTCAATGGAAACGAAGGGGTCTTCGGGCAGGATTCCTTGGCTGTGGTAGGTCTCAAGGAAGTGTCCGGCATCGTCGCGGGAAAACCCGTAGGTGGTCTGGGTCAGGTCGTTGGTGCCGAAACTGAAGAATTCCGCGCCCTCGGCAATTTCGCCGGCCATCAGGGCGGCGCGCGGCAGTTCGATCATGGTGCCAGTCATGTATTTCAGCTCCACGCCCGCGGCATCACCGACCTCGGCCGCGACCCGGTCAATCATCTCTTTCAGGATATCGAACTCGGCGCGCACGGACACCAGCGGGATCATGATTTCCGGTTCCGTCGACTTGCCGGCCTTTACGACCTCGACCACGGCTTCGAAGATGGCGCGGGCCTGCATCTCGTAAATTTCAGGGTACGTGATGCCTAACCGGCAGCCCCGGTGACCGAGCATGGGGTTGGATTCTTCCAGTTCCGCCAACCGGTGTTGGATCGCCGCCATGGAGGTGCCGGCGGCCTTGGCGACCTCGGCCATATCCTCTTCCGTATGCGGCAGGAATTCGTTGAGGGGCGGGTCCAACAGGCGGATGGTGATCGGCAGCCCGTCCATAATGATAAACAGCTCGGAAAAGTCCTGGCGCTGATAGGGCAGCAGCTTATCAAGCGCCTGGCGACGCTGGTCTTCATCGGTGGCCAGGATCATTTCGCGCATGTGAATAATGCGCGCAGGGTCGAAAAACATGTGTTCGGTACGGCTGAGGCCGATGCCCTCGGCGCCGAATTTCAGCGCCGTCTCGGCGTCCGTCGGCGTTTCGGCATTGGCGCGCACGCCCATGGTCCGCACCTCATCGACCCATTCCATCAGGGTCGCAAAATCGCCGGTCAATTCCGGCTGGATCATCGGCACCGCGCCGACCATGACCTCGCCGCTGGAACCGTCGACGGTAATGACATCGCCTTCCGATAATTCCTCCCCCATCGCCACCAAAACCTTAGCGTCGGTATCGACGCGCAGGTCGCCGGCGCCGGATACGCACGGGATGCCCATGCCGCGGGCGACGACGGCGGCGTGGGACGTCATGCCGCCGCGGGTTGTCAGAATGCCCTCACTGACGTGCATGCCGCCGATATCTTCGGGTGACGTTTCCTTACGCACCAGGATTACCTTTTCGTCGCGTCCGGCCCAGGCCTCGGCGTCGGCGGCGGAGAACACGATCTTGCCGGTGGCCGCCCCCGGGCTGGCCGGCAACCCGTGACCCAGCAATTCCCGTTCGGCGTCCAGGTCCAGCGTCGGGTGAAGCAATTGGTCCAGCTTCGCCGGGTCGATGCGCAAGATTGCCTCATTCTTGTCGATCAGCCCTTCGGCGACCATGTCGGTGGCGATTTTCAAGGCCGCCTTGGTGGTCCGCTTGCCGGCCCGCGTTTGCAGCATCCACAGTTTGCTCTTCTCGACCGTGAATTCCATATCCTGCATGTCGGTGTAGTGGTTTTCCAGCTTCGAACGCACGTCGACAAGGTCGGCGTAAAGACCCGGCATGGCGCTTTCCATGGACGGCAAATCCGTTCCCGTCGCCGTCTTTTCGGCATCCGTCAGCGGCTGCGGAGTGCGGATGCCGGCGACCACGTCCTCGCCCTGGGCGTTGATCAGAAATTCGCCGTAGTAACTATTGTCGCCGGTCGACGGGTTGCGGGTGAAACAGACGCCGGTGGCGCAATCGTCGCCCATGTTGCCGAAGACCATGGCCTGGATGTTGACCGCCGTGCCCCATTCGGCGGAAATCCTGTGCAGGCGCCGGTAGGTGATGGCGCGGTCGTTCATCCATGAGCCGAAGACGGCGCCGATCGCCCCCCACAACTGTTGCATGGGGTCCTGGGGAAACGGCTTGCCCAGTTCCTTCTCGACCAGGGCCAGATAATCATCGACCAGGGCGCGTAAATGGTCGGGGGTCAATTCGGTGTCCAGCTCGACACCGCACTCGGCCTTGTGGTCTTCCAGCAGGTCTTCGAAATTATGGTGTTCGACGCCCAGCACCACATCGCCGTACATCTGGATGAAACGGCGGTAGCTATCGTAGGCGAACCGTTCATCGCCGCTGTCCTTGACCAGTCCTTCGACGGTGGTGTCGTTGAGGCCGAGGTTGAGGACGGTGTCCATCATCCCCGGCATCGAGGCGCGGGCGCCCGACCGGACCGAAACCAACAGCGGCTTATCCGGGCTTCCGAAGGTGCGCCCCAGGGTCTTTTCGATTTTTGCCAAGGCCTTGGTGACGCCGTCTTCAAGGCTGTCCGGATAGGCGTTGGCGTGCTCGGTGAAATGGGTGCAGACCTCGGTGGTGATGGTGAAACCGGGCGGCACCGGCAGGCCGAGACTGCTCATTTCCGCCAGGTTGGCCCCCTTGCCGCCCAACAGGTCGCGCATGCCGGCGGACCCTTCCGCCTTGCCGTCACCGAATTCGTAAATCCACTGGGTCATTTATCTCTACCTTCTTGATTGGTCCCTGTCGCGGCGTCTTGGTCCGCACCAAGCCGATCGGTGACGCCGCTCCCCGCCTCTTGAATTTTAGAAAAATCGGCGACGTCATTTAGCGCAGAACTGATTTCAGATAAAAGCCTAAGTCTGTTTTCTCGCAATGCCTCATCCTCGCAGTTGACCGTTACTTGGTCGAAAAAATCATCAACCGGCTTTCTTAACCCGGCAAGCTGACCCATCGCCGCATGAAAATTTTCGTCTTTCAGGGCTTCGGCAATCGTCGGGGCGGTGCTTTTCAGTTCCTTGTGCAAACTCTTTTCTTCCTTCAATTCCAGGCGTTTCTCATCCACGTCACCGTCGTAGCGCTTGGCGTCCTTCTTTTCCTCGATACGGACGATGTTGGCGGCGCGTTTATAGGCAACCAGAAGGTTGCCGCCGTCATCGGTGTCGAGGAACGCGCCTAGGGCTTCGACCCGCGCCAGCAGCCGCACCAGGTCGTCTTCGCCACCGAGAGAGAAAACTGCATCAATGTGATCGTGACGGACACCCTTCTCCTTGAGATGAACCTTCAGGCGGTCGGCGAAGAAGGCCAATAAATCGGCGACGTCGCAATCACCTTGGGCGTTGTCAAAGACCTCTGCCAGCGGAAGGCGCAATCCGTTCTCAAGGATCAGCCGGATGACGCCGAGCGCGGCGCGGCGGAGCGCGAACGGGTCTTTCGAGCCGGTCGGTTTTTCATCGATAGCCCAGAACCCGGCCAGGGTGTCGATCTTGTCGGCCAAGGCGACGGCGATGCTGACCGGCGCCGACGGGCAGGCGTCGCCCGGCCCTTGGGGGGCATAGTGCTCGGCGATGGCAGCGCATACTTCCGGTTTTTCGCCGTCATTGAGGGCGTAATACCGTCCCATGACGCCTTGCAGGTCGGGGAATTCGGCGACCATGCCGGTCGACAGGTCGGCCTTGGCCAGCAATGCCGCCCGCATGGCGGTATCGGCATCGGCGCCACAATAATCCGCCACCGCACCGGCCAACTGTTCGATCCGAAGCGCCTTATCCAACATCGTATCCAATTTGGCGTGGAACACTCGTCCGCCCAACTCCTGAATGCGGGAATCGAGGCGGCGGCTTCGATCCTGATCCCAGAAAAACTTGGCGTCGGACAGCCTTGCGCGCAGCACCCGTTCGTTGCCGGCGACGACGGCCTTGCCCTTGTCCGCCGTCTCGGTGTTGGCGACGACGATGAATTTCGGCGCCAGCTTGCCGTTGGCGTCCAGGAGCGCGAAATATTTCTGATGATGGCGCATCGACGTGGTCAGCACTTCGTCCGGCAAATCCATAAAGTCACTATCGATAGCGCCCATCAGCACTACCGGCCATTCGACCAGCCCGGCGACCTCGGCCAGCAGACCGGGATCGTCCTTGAGTTCCAGCTTCGCCGCCTTGGCCAGTTTCCCGGCCGCGGCCTCGATGCGGTCGCGGCGCTCGGCGGCGTCCAAAATAACATGCGCCTTTTCCAGCTTCGCTTTGTAGTCGGCGACGTCTTTGACCTTGAACGATTTGGGGCTGAGGAAGCGGTGGCCGACAGTACTATCCGACGCCTCAACCGGGCCGAATTGGACGGCAATTACGGCACCGGAGAAAATACAGGCCATCCCCTGCAGGGGACGCACCCAGCGGACCGTATTGTCGGCCCAACGCATCGACTTGGGCCATCCCAGGGCGGCGATTGCCCCGCCCATGATATCCGCCAGCAGGTCTTTCGTCTGCCCGCCCTTCTGCTCGACTTGGGCGAAGTAGAATTCGCCTTTGTCGGTTTCGCGCTTTTCAATCTTCGTCCCTTCGGGCAGCGATCCCTTAAAACCGGCGACGGCTTTTTCAGGCGCACCGGTGCTGGGCCCCCGGCGTTCCTCGGAAATATCCGGTGTGCTTTCGGGGATGCCGTCGACCACCAACGCCAGACGGCGCGGCGTGACGAAGGCGTCGGCATTGTCGAACGCCAACCCGGCCTTTTTCAGCCCGTCACAGACCAGGCGTTTGAGATCATCCGCGGCGCGCGCCTGCATGCGGGCCGGGATTTCCTCGCTTAACAGTTCCAGAAGCAGCTCGGGCATTGCCTAGGAGACCCCTTGGCTGTTCAGCCACATTTCACAGCAGTCCTTGGCCAGCGCCCGGATGCGGCCGATATAGGCCTGGCGTTCGGTCGCCGAGATGGCGCCGCGGGCATCGAGCAGGTTGAACAGATGGCTGGCCTTCAGGCACTGGTCATAGGCCGGCAACGCGACCTCGGCCTTCAAGGCGTTTGCACATTCCTTTTCGGCGTCCTGAAAGTGGGCTTTCAGCATCTCGACATCGGCGATTTCGAAATTATATTTGGAATATTCCTGTTCGGCCTGCAGGAAGACGTCGCGGTAAAGGAAGCCCCCCTCTTCCACCGGTAAGCCGTTCCAGTCTAGGTCAAAGACGTTATCGACGCCCTGGATATACATCGCCAGCCGTTCCAGGCCGTAGGTCAGTTCCACCGACACCGGGTCGCAGTCAAAGCCGCCGACCTGCTGGAAATAGGTGAATTGGGTGACTTCCATGCCGTCGCACCAGACTTCCCAGCCGAGACCGGCGGCGCCCAGCGTCGGGCTTTCCCAATCGTCCTCGACGAAGCGGATATCGTGGCGGCCGGGATCGATGCCGATATCCTTCAGGCTTTGCAGGTACAGCGCCTGGACGTCATCGGGCGACGGTTTCAGGATCACCTGGAACTGGTAATAGTGCTGCAGGCGGTTGGGGTTTTCGCCATAACGGCCATCGGTGGGCCGCCGGGACGGCTGTACGTAAGCGGCGTTCCATTCTTTCGGACCAAGGGCGCGCAGCGCCGTGGCGGGGTGAAAGGTGCCGGCGCCGACCTCTAAATCGTAGGGTTGCAGGATGACGCAGCCTTGCGCAGCCCAAAAGGCCTGAAGCCTGAGGATCAGCGACTGAAAACAAGTGTCGGATTTAGACGCTGACGGCATGGCGCCGGGGCCTCTTGGCAATGTTTGTGCAGGTGCGAAATTAGCCGGGGGCCAAAGGCCGGTCAAGCCGCCCGAATCGGGATTCCTTTAACCCTGATAGGGGCAGTTGTCCTTGCCGCAGTCCTTTGCCCCCTGCACCGCCACGAAGGCCCCGCAGACGGCGCATTCGACCATTTCCTCGGCATCCCCGGTGGCGCTTGAGCTATCGGCGGAACCCGCACCGCCACCGGACCCCCCGGCGCCGCGGCGAAGCTTGTCCTTGGCTTCTTTTTCGCGAATCACCTTCATCCGGCCGACCCACTTGAAGCCGTACCAGACCGCCACGACGACGGCGACGGTGAACAAAAGCTTTTGAATGCTGAATCCCAACATGGCCGCCTTTTTAGGGCGCGCCGGGTGGAGGGTCAAGGCGGGTTGTACGTTCCACCGGTTGGTTGGAAGCCATCCAACCCATCACCGGCAAAAAGAGTACAGATTGCCCCTAGGCCCGTGTTACTGTTTCTCAAATTGGGAGGATTAATAATGCACCGCATCGAAACCGTTGCCGTTCAAGACAGCCCCATGGAAGTCTTTATGTTCGAGCCCGAGGGCGAGGGTCCGCATCCCGGTATCGTGCTGGCCCAGCACATCCCGGTCGGCCACACCGGCGTCGAAAACGACACGTTTACCTTGAAGGCCGCCGAACGCTTCGCCGAAAACGGCTTCGCCGTGGCAGCACCCTTCATCTTTCACTGGTGGCCGAAAGAAGAAGAGATGCAGGTCAAACGCGACGAATTCCGCGACGATTGGACGACCTTGGACCTTCGGGCGGCTTATGATCTATTCGCCGCCCAGGACAATGTCGACAGCAATCGCATCGGCATCGTCGGCCATTGCTGGGGCGGCAGGGTGGCCTGGCTCGGCGCCTGCCATAACCCGGATTACAAGGCCTGCGCCGTCTTTTACGGTGGCCGGATCAAGTTGCCCCTGGGCCCCGGGACGCCGCCGGCCATCGACCTCGCCGGCAACATCACCTGTCCCGTCATCGGGCTGTTCGGGAACGAAGATGAAAATCCGTCGCCGGCGGATGTCGACGATTATGATGCCGCGCTTACCGCCGCCGGCGTGCCCCATACCTTCCACCGCTATGACGGCGCCGGCCATGCCTTCCAAAACTTCCCCAGCGAAGAAAAATACCGCCATGAGGCCAGCGAAGACGCCTGGGACAAGGTCCTGGCGTTTTTGAACGAAACCCTCGGCTAGGCGGCGGCTTCTAGGACAGGTCCAGCGCCCCGGCATCGCGGAGGATCGCCTCGGCTTGGGGCGTAAAGGCGCCATCGGGTTGATGCAGGACAAGGCCCGGGGCCGTTCTTGCCTCCCTTATTCCACCCTTGGCCCCACCCTTATTAGCCTGGCGGGCCTGGACGATGACCCGTTTCGCCTCTCCGTTCTGTTGTTTTTGCCACAACGGAAAGACCACCACATCGCCGGCGGTTTTACGCAGCCCGGCAACAACCTCATCGGCGCGGTCGAAACGATGGACCAGGGTAATGGTGCCGCCGTCGGCAACCATCACCGACAGAAACCCCAGCCAGTCATCGAGCGCGGCGCCGTCCTCAACCGTCGCCGCCCGCTTGGCCGGATCCGGTGGCGGGTTACCGTGCCCTGCCGGTAGATAAGGCGGATTGGCCATGACATGGTCGAAACCGCCGGGTTTGAGGCCGCCCGGGGGGGCAAGCAGGTCGCCTACGAGGAACGACACCCGGCCGGATAAACCGCTTGCCTTAGCGCTGCCGTCGGCCAGGGCGACCAGGCCGGCCTGCGCCTCCAGGCCGGTGACTTGGCATCCCGCCACCCGCGCCGCCAACGCCAGGGACGCGGCCCCGGTTCCGGACCCGGCGTCGAGAACCCTGTCGGTGGGATTCGCGGGAATGGCGGCGGCCAGCAACACCGGGTCGATGGCGGCGCGATAACCGCCCTTGGGTTGGAAAATAATCACCCGCCCGCCCAGCAACCGGTCTTCGGTTGTGTCAGCCAGGGCCACCATTCTGAATATCCTCGGCCTCGATCAACAGCAGTTTGGCCTGGTTGAGGTTATGGCTTTCGACCATGACCCGGCGTTGGATGGCCGAAATGCTGCCTTCCATGACACTGGCATGGGTATCCAGGACCACGGCGTCGATGTTTTCGCCGTCCAGGCGGGCGGTCAGCCAGGACAAAAACACTGCATCGTTGCTGCGCACCAATTCTTCCATCAAAGTCTCCGGGCTTGCCCTAGGGCGATGGCATTCCTAAAATTCATTTTAACAGTCCCCATGCTCACCCTGTCGGACGCAAGGGTCAAGCCACCAAGGAGGATTACCGTTGGGCGTCGTTGTCAATCTGGACGAAAAACTGGACCGCAAGCCATCGCTTGACCGGTTAAGTGAATTGGTCGCCGACGATATTAAGGCGGTGAATGCGCTGATCGTCCGGCATATGGACAGTCCGGTCGACTTGATTCCGCAATTGGCCGGCCACATCATCGCCGGCGGCGGCAAGCGGCTGCGGCCGATGCTGACTCTGGGATCGGCGCGCATGTGTGGGTATCAGGGTTCCCGTCACTTAGGGCTAGCGGCATCGGTGGAATTCATCCACACCGCGACCCTGTTGCACGACGATGTCGTCGATGAAAGCGATCTCCGGCGCGGACTGGCGTCGGCCAATGCGGTCTGGGGCAACAAGGCCAGCGTGCTGGTCGGTGATTTCCTGTTCAGCCGTGCGTTTCAGTTGATGGTGGCGGACGGATCCCTTGAGGTGTTGGATATCCTGTCCCATGCATCGGCGGTGATCGCCGAGGGCGAAGTGATGCAGTTGATCACCACCAACGACACGGAGACCGGAGAGCCCGCGTATCTGGATGTCATAAAGGCCAAGACCGCCCAATTGTTCGCCGCCGCGTGCAAGATCGGCACCGTCGTCGCCGAACGGCCAAAGGTGGAAGAAGAAGCCCTCGATACATTCGGCATGAACCTAGGCATCGCCTTCCAAATGATCGACGACGTGTTGGATTATTCGGCCAAACAGGCAACCTTGGGCAAAACCGTCGGCGACGATTTCAGGGAAGGCAAGATCAGCCTGCCGGTGATTTTGGCATTCCACCGTGGCAACGACGACGACAGAAAATTCTGGCGGCGCACCCTGGAAGACCAGGAACAGACGGAAGGCGACCTGGAACACGCCATCCACCTGATGGAGAAACACTCGGCCTTGGAAGATTCGGTTGAGCGCGCCCGCCATTACGGCGCCATCGCCAGGGACGCATTGGGTATCTTCGCCGACAGCCCGCACAAAAATGCCTTTATCAAACTCATCGATTTCTGCATCGAACGGGCTTACTGATCCCCATCATCGGGGTTCTTGCCCGAAACGCGCCTGGGCGCTATAACGCGCCAGCGGTTCACCGCCCATCGGGCGCCGCTGTCGTTTTTTTACCACTGTCGGGGCGTGGCGCAGCCTGGTAGCGCACCTCGTTCGGGACGAGGGGGTCGGAGGTTCAAATCCTCTCGCCCCGACCACTTAAACCTCCGGTTTTCCGGGGGTTTGCCGACTGAGCAAAGCTCTTTTTAGGGTCAATATCATGAATCTTGAAGGCGCTCCGGAAAGAGTCGCACGCGCCCAATAGCGGCAGCGCCGCCGCAAGAAGCACCATTGCCGGAAGCCGGTGCGAAACCCACCG
>DASCOC010000081.1:0-13709 GCA_036011805.1 Rhodospirillales bacterium | reverse complement strand
ATATCCAGGTCGCGGCAAAGGGCGACAAAATCGCGGATCGTGCAAAGGTGAATGTTCGGCGTCTCATACCATTCATGGGGCAGCGTTTTGCTGACCGGCATCATTCCCAGCACCCCCAACGACAGGCGGGCCCGCCAGTGGGCAAAATTCGGAAAGGACACGATTGCATGCTTAGAAATTCGAAGCATATTCTCAAGCACCACCCTGGGTTGGACCATCGCCTGCAAGGTTTGGCTCAACACCACGTAATCGAAGACATCATCCGGATAATCCTTGAGGTCGGTGTCGGCATCACCCTGAATGACGGACAAGCCCGCGCTGATCGAGGTCTTGACGCCCTCGGTGCTGAGTTCGATGCCGCGGCCGTCGACATGGCGGAAATGCACTAGGTAATCCAATAGCGTGCCGTCGCCGCAGCCGACATCAAGCACCCTTGAATGAGGTTCGATCATGTCGGAGATCAATTGCAGATCAACGCGAATGGCCTTGCGATCGGGGACCATTATTCCTTCCCGGTCTCAACGGCCCGGATTTCGTCGGCGCCGTCCAGAAACCCTTTCAGCACCCTTTCAAAATCAGGCTCGTCCAGCAAAAAGGCATCGTGACCCTGGTCGGATTCGATTTCCGCAAAACTGACGTTGGCGGCAACCGAATTCAAGGCGTGAACGATGCGCCGGTTTCCCTCGGTCGTATACAGCCAATCGCCGGTAAACGAAATCACACAAAAACGGACCTTCGAGCCCTTGAAGGCATTGGCCAGTTCGCCGCCGTGTTTCGCCGCCAGGTCGAAATAATCCATCGCCCGGGTGATATAGAGGTACGAATTGGCATCGAACCGGTCGACGAAGGTAATGCCCTGGTGGCGAAGATAGCTTTCGACCTGAAAATCGGCATCAAACCCATAGGCAAAGGTTTCCCGTTCCTGCAGACGGCGTCCGAACTTACGATGCAGCGCCTGATCCGACAGGTAGGTGATGTGGGCGGCCATGCGCGCCACGGCCAGCCCCTTGACGGGCTTTTTGCCCTGGTTCAGGTAATCGCCGCCGCACCAATCGGGATCGGCCATGATGGCTTGGCGGCCGACCTCGTGAAAGGCGATATTCTGGGCCGTATGCAGCGCCGCCGAAGCGATAGGGATCGCCGTCCACAAGCGGTCCGGATACATAGAGGCCCACTCCAGCACCTGCATGCCGCCCATGGAGCCGCCGATCACCGAAAAAAGTTTCTCGATCCCCAAATGATCAATCACCAACGCCTGGCAGCGAACCATATCGGCAATCGTGATCACCGGAAAATCGAGACCCCAGGGGGTTCCCGTTTCGGGATTAATCTCTTTTGGGCCGATGGTTCCCATGCAGCCACCGAGGATATTGACGCAAATCACGAAATACCGCCCGGTGTCGATGGCCTTGCCCGGCCCCACCATAATTTCCCACCAGCCCTCCTTGCCGGTCAGCGGGTGAGGCTCGGCCACGAACTGGTCGCCGGTCAAGGCGTGGCAGACCAAAATGGCGTTGGATTTGTCCGCGTTCAGTTCCCCATAGGCCTGATAAGAAACAGGGAAATCGGAAATTTCCATGCCGCAGTCCAACGCCAGCGGTCGATCAACACCAAGTCGCACGTGATGGCCGGGCAGGACTTGAGACTCCGCTGCGCCGTCGGATCGGTCTTGGCTATGACTTTTTCCAGTGGTCATGACTATTTTCACTTCAACTGCGCAATCGCTACGGCATTTTCCAGGGCCCTGAAAACGGCCTCATAGCTAGGAGTCAGGCCGCGAAGTGTCAATGTTTTCTTTGATTTTACCGTATCATGCCATTATCACTAGGCCCGCTTTCCCGTGCTTTCGTCAATCATTCGTGAGTCTATGAAGCGGGAAATAACCTTAATCTTGGAAATTGGCAGGCGTGCGCCATGGCAAGCGATAAAGATAAGCTCCAGGCGTTGCGCCGGGAGATCGACGGCATCGATGATTCCATCCATGACCTGATCATGGAGCGAAACCGCGTGGTCGAAAAGGTTCGCAACGCCAAAAGCGGCGATAACATCAAGATCCGGCCCGCCCGGGAGGCCGAAATCCTGTATCGCCTGATGGACCGTCATTCGGGCAATTTCCCGAAAAGGGAATTAGGACGGATGTGGCGCGAGTTAATCGTCGCTACGCTGCGTTTCGAAGGCCCGTTTTCCGTCGCCGTTTCAGCCTCCGGTGATGAATCCGGATACTGGGATCTGGCCCGGGACCAATACGGTTCGTTCACGCCGATGACCCGGCACGTTTCGACCCGTAGCGTCGTCGAAGCGGTGCGCAATCAGGATGCGACGGTGGGAATTCTGCCCTTGCCGCGGCCCCATGATGAAGAACGCTGGTGGCCGCTCATGGTTTCCGCGGCGCCGGATATGCCCCGTATCATCGCCCGGCTTCCGTTTATTCCCGCCGACGGCGTTCTGAAAGTTGGCCCTGAAGCGCTGGTGATATGTAGCGTCGGCCAGGAAAAAACAGGCCGTGATCATTCGTT
Organism: Rhodospirillales bacterium; assembly: GCA_036011805.1. Classification (GTDB taxonomy): domain Bacteria; phylum Pseudomonadota; class Alphaproteobacteria; order Rhodospirillales; family Casp-alpha2; genus Casp-alpha2. The sequence goes on along the minus strand of DASCOC010000081.1, from coordinate 11,193 downwards.
CCTGGGCATTGAGGCCGAAGAAGACATCGGCTTTGGGACCATCGACAAAGCGCTGTCCCAAGCCGGCGTGTCCGTCGTCTTCAATCAGCTTTGGCATGACCCCAACCGTCCCGCCGCTTGGATCTATCTCGTTGAGGTTGACGATTTCCTCGACAGCGAAGGCCCCGGTATTAGGCACCTGAAGGATGAATTGGGTCCGCGCATTAATCGGATCGTACACTTGGGCGGTTATGCAATGCCGCTAAGCAAGGCCGATTTGGAAACCGACACCCTTTCCGATTCCGCCCAGGAGGAAGGATCATGAGCGATCCGACCCCTAAGCCCGGAATCCTGGCCATTGATGATTACGTGGGCGGCGAATCCGAACTCGACGGGCGCGATCAGGTCATCAAGCTGTCCAGCAACGAAGGCGCCTTTGGGCCCAGCCCCAAGGCCCAGGAAGCCTACCGCCAAGCCGCAGGGAACCTGCACCGCTACCCGGATGGCGGCGCCGGCGCGTTGCGCGAAGCCCTCGGGGCGCGTCACGGCCTGGATGCGTCGAAGATCGTCTGCGGCGCCGGTTCCGATGAATTGATCAGCCTGCTTTGCCAGGCCTACGCCGGACCGGGCGACGAGGTGCTTTACAGCGAACACGGGTTTCTGATGTACCCCATCGCCGCCCAGGTCGTCGGCGCGACGCCGGTTTCAGCGCCGGAAGTTGACCTGACGGCGAATGTGGATTCGTTATTGCAACGGGTCAATGACAACACGCGCCTTGTGTTCCTGGCCAACCCCAATAATCCGACGGGAACCTATCTTTCCGGCGACGAGATGAGGCGGCTGCGCCGGGAACTCAAGGAAGACGTGATCCTTGTGATTGACGCGGCTTACGCGGAATACGCCACCCGCGACGATTACAGCCCCGGAATCGATCTTGTCGATGCCGCCGCCAACGTCGTGATGACGCGCACGTTTTCGAAAATATACGGTCTCGGTGGCGCCCGGCTCGGCTGGGCCTATTGTCCGGCCGAAATCGCCGGCGTTCTCAACCGCATTCGCGGTCCGTTCAACGTCAGCGCCCCGGCCATGGCGGCGGGTCTGGCGGCGCTTGAGGATGTGGCGTTCACCGATAAGTCGCGGGACCATAATGACCAATGGTTGGCCTGGACCCGCGAACAGCTTCTCGGCCTCGGACTGGATGTGCCTGCCAGCGCCGGAAATTTCGTGTTGGCCCGGTTTCCGGGCAACCCCGGTCGCAATGATAATGCCGCCGAAGCTGCCGATCGCTTCCTAAATGACCGCGGCGTCATCGTCCGGGCCATGAAGTCCTATGGGCTGGACGACTGCCTGCGCATTACCATCGGGCGAGAAGAAGAAATGCGCGCCGTTGTTGACGCCTTGAAAGAGTTTCTGGAGTAGTCTGACACCATGAGCGGCCCCGACAACAATATCCTGTTCCCACGCATCGCCTTGATCGGCGCCGGCCTGATCGGCTCCTCCCTGGCGCGCCTGTTTCGGCGTGACGGATTGACCGGTCATATAGCCGTTTCCGCCCGAACCCGGGAAACCTTGGACATAATCCAGGAACTGGATCTGGCCGACAGTGTCAGCCTTGATGCCGCCGAAGCCGTCAAGGATGCCGATCTGGTCATCCTTTGCGTGCCGGTCAGTGCCAACGCCGCCATCGCCGAAATGATAGGCCCGGCGCTTAAATCCGGCGCCATCGTCACCGATGTCGGAAGCTGCAAACAGGCCGTCATTGACGATGTCCGCCCACACCTGCCCGAAGGCGTCCACTTCGTCCCCGGCCATCCGGTTGCCGGCACCGAACATTCCGGTCCTGAGGCAGGCTTCGCAGAACTGTTCGAGGGCCGCTGGGCGATCCTGACGCCTGAGGCGGATACCGACTTTGCCGCCACCGAAGCGGTGGCCGAATTGTGGCGGCAGGCCGGCAGCTCCGTCGAGATCATGGAGGCAAGCCATCACGATCAGGTGCTGGCCATTACGTCGCACCTTCCGCAATTGGTCGCCTATACCATCGTCGATACGGCAACCGGCCTGGAGGACCACCTGCAAGGTGAAGTGGTTAAATTTTCCGCCGGCGGATTTAGAGATTTCACGCGGCTAGCGGCATCCGACCCGGTGATGTGGCGCGACGTCTGCCTGGCCAACAAGGATGCGATCCTCGACATCCTCGGCCGTTTTACCGAGGATCTGACAGCGGTCCAGCGCGCTATCCGGCGCGGCGAGGCTGATATTTTAGAGGAAACCTTCACCCGCACCCGGGCCATCCGCCGCGGCGTCATCGACGCCAAGCAGGACTAAAGCAAATCCCGAGCAAATGGACTCATTTGCGACGACGCATTTGCGGTTAAAAAAATACCTACAGCTTAACCCTGACCTTGTCAGACGCACGGGACCATTTTGTCTTTAGGTCCTCATCAAAGATCAGTTTTTCGTCGGCCGGTGCGCTGAACCAATCACCCCTCTTGATTTCACCTTCCAACTGCCCCGCGCCCCAACCGGCGTAGCCGAATGCGAACAGGCGGCGGCGCGGGCCATTTCCCTCGGCAATCGCCTCAAACACGCTTTTTTCCGCGGTCATGGCGATTTGATCGTTTACGGTATGGGTGTCGGGGCTATCGTAATCAGTGGTATGGAGAACGAACCCCTCGCCAGGCGACACCGGGCCGCCGTAATGGAGGCGGATGTCGCCTTCGACGGCACTGGCGTCAATATCGAACCCCTTGAGAAACTCCTTCATGGAGCCGGTGCCGTAGGCCCTGTTGATAATCAGGCCGAAGGCGCCGGACGTGGTGTGCCTAACCATATAAATAACGGTCTTGGCAAACCGGGGGTTATCCATCTTCGGCGCCGCCACCAGAAGCCAGCCGGCAAGAAAAGGCCCCTTCAAGGAAGACTCAGGCGCTTGATCCTGGGCACGGCCGGGAAACGCCGCCAAGACCAATGCCACCAAAAGGCCTGCCACCAGACCACGGGCCGCACCGAGGGTCAGAAGCAACTTCATGGCTCCTACCTTAGCAAAACCTGGGGCAAAAACCGAAACCGCCGTATCATCCCCCGGACGGCCAGTGGACCACCGGCACCCTGGCCACCGCCAGCGGGCCGATGAATACCTTGCCGTCCTGAATACTGAGGGGCACCTTGAACTCTGTCCCGTCCCCGGAACCCTGTGATTTTGCTAAAGTATCAAGCACGGCTTTCGTCAGCGCCGCCGCCCGCGGCTTGATCAACCCGGCGCCCTCAAGCCGGTCCACGGCTTGCTTGCCGCCCCGAACGCGAAGGGAAAACGCGCCGATCGGCTGCAGAGCGCCGTCAAGGGCGCCGGTACCGTCACCGTCCAACCCCAGGGGCCCGTGGTTGATGACCATTTGGCTGACCTCCAGGGTGCCGCCACCGTCGCGCCACTGGGCCATGGTTTCGGCGTCATGTTTCAACGGCAGCCCCCCCGACACCCGTGCCTTGAAGCCCAGCCGCGCCGTCTTCAGCCCGAGACCCGGCACCGGAGCAATAGGATAATTGATCGTATTGGCCTGGACGTTAAGGCGGCCCGACTGGTCGGCAACAATTTCGACCCGGACCAGACTGGCGATCCGGCCTTTTGCCGCATCGTTAACCTTTATGTTTCGCGCCAAAACCGTGGCATGGTCGGGGCGGCCGTTCCGTAACCGCAGCGCCACGTTCAAGGTGCCGGCGTCAACGGCAAGGTCCAGCGGCTTAGTCCCCCCCGTGACCGTAATCCGGTGGCGTCCGGGGGCCCGCACCTGGGCCCGGTCCGGCGACCACGGCCTCGCCTGCAACAACATCAAGGGGCCACGCCAGGTCCAGGTCCGGCTGCCGTCTGCACCCGATAGGGCCGGGTCGGACAACAACGCCTCCAGCTTCAACGGGAAGCCGACGATGCGCAGCGACGAAAATCCGACCTCAACCCCTTCGGCGCGGCGTAGTTCCGCCCATTGTTCGATGCCGGCCCGGTATTGCCCGGCCAGATAATTCCAAAAAATGCCATAGACGATGGCGACCGCGCCGATAGCGGCGATTGTCATCAGGCCGCGTTTTTGTTGCCTCGACATTGGTCTTTATAATCCGTTCCGGCCCGGGGTTGAAGGGCCGGAAGAAGGGACATTGGCCGCTTCGCGATTATGTGGTTTAGTTTTCAAAAGCTCGGTTCTTTCTTTCATTAACGAGGCACGCCCTTGGATATTCCCAAAGGTGAAATCTGGATTTTCGGCTACGGGTCCTTGATGTGGCAGCCCGACTTCCCGCACACGGACACCCAACCGGCGTTGCTGAGGGGCTACCACCGCGCCCTTTGCCTCTATTCCTACCAACACCGGGGAACCCCTGAAGTCCCGGGCCTGGTGTTTGGGCTGGACCGGGGCGGTTCATGCCGGGGCATGGCCCTGAAGGTGGCCCGCGAAAATGCCGAAAGCGTTCTCAACTACCTGCACGATCGCGAAATGATGAACCGCGTCTACCTGCCGAAATGGCTGCCGGTGCGGCTGCCCTCCGAAAAAGTCACCGCCTATGCCTTCGTCGCCGACCGCCGCCACAAACAATACACCGGCCCCCTCACCGACAACGACGCCGTCAAGTTCATCCTGCAAGGCCGCGGCAAGCGCGGCCATTGCCTGGATTACCTGCAAAGCACGCTGAGGCACCTGGACGAACTCGGCATCGCCGACGCACCGCTTCACCGCCTCGTCCGGCTGGCCGAGGAGGCGTCTGGTGAACCTTAAGCGGCGCGGGCAAGTTCCCAACTACCACGTTGGCAAACATTTGCAGGTCGCAATTTTCCTGTGTCTCTCAAATATTGCGCTGCCCAGCGCATATCGTACTGCCACGTATAGAATAGATCGCCCGAAGCCCTTAACTCTTCTTCGTGATTCTCCCAAATATGTTTTGCCACCTCTACTAATGTAGCTTCACCACCATGGGCTTGAATTGCTGAGAAAACCCAATCTTTAAGATCGTCTTTTTCAGTCATTAAACTTTCCTCTTCCATCCAACAGGATTCTTCAAATTAACTACACTTCGAATAGCCGCAGGATTTGCAGTTGTCGCAGCCTTCTTCGCGGACCAGGCTGGCTTGGCCGCATTTCGGGCACTGGCGGAACGGAATGGCGTCGAGGTTCGCCCCCGGCCCATCCGTGTCGGACCCGCCACCACCGCCACCACCGAGGGCGGCAATATTGAGTTGCTTGGCCTCATCGACGGCGGCCAGCTCGCCGGCACCGGACAGGAACCCGGTGGCAATCATGTGTTGTTCGATGACGCCGCCGATGGCCGCCAACAGCGACGGCACGTAGCGCCCGCCCATCCATTGGCCGCCACGCGGATCGAACACGGCTTTCAGTTCCTCGACCACGAACGAGACGTCACCGCCGCGCCGGAACACCGCCGAGATCATCCGCGTCAACGCCACCGTCCAGGCATAGTGTTCGGTGTTCTTGGAGTTGATGAAAATCTCAAATGGCCTGATCCGGCCCTGGTCGTCGAGGATGTCGTTGAGGGTGATGTAAATGGCGTGGTCGCTTTCCGGCCAGCGCACCTTATAGGTCTGCCCTTCCAGGTTTTCGGGCCGGTCCAGCGGCTGGAACAGCCGCGTTACCGGGCCGGCATCGCCCAGGTCCTTCGGTGTTTCCGTGATCACCGGGCTTTCCAACGGTAGTTCGGGTTCGTCCTGGTCGTCGCCCTTGACCTCCAACACGGCGCCGGTGATGTCGTTGGGCCGGTAGGTGGTGCAACCCTTGCAGCCGAGATCAAAGGCCTGCGCATAAATATCCTTAAACGCCTCAAACGGGATGCCTTCCGGGCAATTGATGGTTTTTGAAATCGAGCTGTCGATATACTTCTGCACCGCCGCCTGCATGACCAGATGATCGTTGGGTGATAACCCTTGCGCATCGACGAAGGCCTCGGTCAGGGTGGCGTCGTCGCCGAACATGGAACGGTAGAGGCGATAGGCGTAATCGGTGACGGTTTCTTCACGCCGGGTGCCGTCGGGCATCAACACGTGGCGGGAATATTTGAAGCTGAATACCGGTTCCAGCCCTGACGACACGTTATCGGCGAGCAGCGAGATCGTCCCCGTCGGCGCGATCGAGGTCAACAATGCATTGCGGATGCCGTGTTCGGCGATGGCATCGCGGACGTCGAGATCAAGCCCGGCGATGGTCTCACTGCGAAGGTACTGCTCCTTGTCGAACAACGGAAACGCGCCTTTTTCACGGGCCAGGTCCACCGACGCCATATACGCCGCGCGCTGGATCGTGTGCATCCAGTTTTCCGTCAACTGAACCGCCGCCCCGCCGCCATAGCGCGCACCGGCCATGATCAGGGCATCGGCGAGCCCGGTAACGCCGAGGCCGATGCGGCGCTTGGCCTGGGCCTCGCTCTGTTGTTCCGGCAACGGGAAGTTGGAAACGTCGATGGCGTTGTCCATCATTCGCACCGCGGAAACGACCAGCGTTTCCAGCTTGGCGACGTCGAGACGGGCGTCGTCGGCGAACGGGTTTTCGACCAGCTTGGCTAGATTGACCGACCCCAACAGGCAGGCGCCATAGGGCGGCAGCGGTTGTTCGCCGCAGGGGTTGGTGGCGTGGATGGTTTCGCAATAGTGCAGGTTGTTCTTGGCATTGATTCGATCGATGAAGATCACGCCCGGTTCCGCATAGGTATAGGTGGCGCGCATGATGGCGTCCCACAAATCCCTGGCCGGCAGGCTTTTGTAGGCAACCCCTTCGAATTTCAGCTCCCAGGCGGCGTCTTCGGTGACCGCCTGCATGAAAGCGTCGGTGACCAGCACCGACAGATTGAACATCCTGAGCCGCCCCGGTTCGCGCTTGGCCTCGATAAAGGCCTCGATATCCGGGTGGTCGCACCGCATCACCCCCATCATGGCGCCACGCCTCGTCCCGGCGCTCATGATGGTGCGGCACATGGCGTCCCAGACATCCATGAAGCTCAACGGCCCGGACGCATCGGCGCCGACGCGGTGCACCGGCGCGCCCTTGGGCCTGAGCGTCGAAAAATCGTAGCCGATGCCGCCGCCCTGCTGCATGGTCAGGGCGGCTTCTTTCAGGTGTTCGAAAATGCCGGTCATGTCGTCGGGGATATCGCCCATGACGAAACAGTTGAACAGCGTCACCCGTCGGTCCGACCCGGCGCCGGCGAGAATACGGCCGGCCGGCAGAAAATTGAAATCCTCCATGACCTCGGTGAAACGCTGTTGCCAAAGCGCCTTGTCGTTTTCGGGCGCGGCCAAGGTACGGGCGACGCGCCGGAAGCTGTCGGCCATGGTTTTATCGATCGCGTGGCCGTCGGGCCTCTTGAGGCGGTATTTCATGTCCCAGATTTGGCGGGATATTTGGGCGGGCTTCGGCATCTTGACTTCCAAAAAACTGTTTTAACGCGGGCGCTGATGTGGCCCGATTTTGACCCGGAAACGGCCCCGGTCCTAGCAAATAGTTCCTGTTACGTTGCCCCCGACTTATCCCGAAAAGGTCACCTTATCAGCGCCTTCTATAACATGGCGGAGAACGGCTTATGCCCGTAATTCACAGCCATGGCCTGGGACTTATCCACAAACCTGTCCACAGGCCGGTGGATAAGTAAAGGGGCCGGTATTATGGCAAATCTCAAAAAAAATGTCAGCACACGTTTACTAACGTCAACATATGTCTACATTTTGTCGCATTTCGCCATTTTGCCCCGAGCCTTACGGCGGCCCGATGGACTGGAACGACGGGCCCAATTGCAAGGCGATAAGGGCTCGGAACAAACAATGAACGTAAGCCCGCGGAAGGGCGTTGTCAAGGGGTGGGGCGTCGAAATAGCGGGGGTAAAGCGGACATCCATTATTTCCGCAAATTACGGTGCAAGCGCCAACATTCTGTAAAACTGTTGTTGGTTACTTCACGTCCACGCAGCAAGGGCCGTGTCTGGGCGGTATCGGCTCAGGTGTCTTCCGCGTCTGCGCCGAAACCAGCCCCCGCGGCCCGGTAGTCACCCCGCGGCGGCGCGAAGATATCGATCACAACGGCACCGTTAGGGCCCGCCGTTAAGCCGTGCTCGACTCCACCGGGGGTGCACCAGAAGTCCCCGGCCTTGACCGGATGTTCTACACCGTCCTGGATGCGAACGCCGCTGCCTTCAATAAGGACGCCCCATTGTTCCTCCGGGTGGTTGTGAACACTTCCGACCGAATGGGGCTCGGCGCGGACGACCGACAGCATCGCCTGATCGCCTGCGAAGATACGTGTCTCCATACCCTCGCAAAGAACCCGATGGATTCCCTGGCCCAGATCGTTGAGATTGAAGAACAAGGTGTCGGACACGGCTTCCTCCTGTTTGGTTGGGGTCTTCAGCCAATATTGGACTTTTTTGCCATCCGCCATGAAGTATAAATTGCATCACCGGCGGGAAACCACTTCTTTAGATACAGGCCTGAAAAGTTCATGATAGCGTGAACATCAGGCAATCGGACCAGTAAGGGAGAGAGACGTGACCACCATCAACATTCAGTTCACCCTTTTTTCGGCTTTCTATTCACCGCTCATCTCGACCATGTCGGGCGGCTTCCTTGAAGAACAGGGATTGGAACCGGAATGGTCGGTCTCACCCCCAGGGAAGTCGGCCATCGAGGCGCTGTTGGACGGCTCGGCCGATGTGGCGCAGTCGGCGCTGAGCCAGGGATTCGCGACCTTGGGCAAGGGTGAGACGCCGAAGGTCCAGCACTTCGCACAGATCAACGAGATGGACGGATTTTTCCTGACCGGCCGGGATGCGGACCCGGCCTTTGCCTGGGACAAGTTGGAAGGCGCCGACTTGGTTTGCTTCAAGGGCGGTCAGCCTCGGGCCATGTTCATGTATGCCTGCCACAAGGCGGGCATCGACTTCGACAAGATCAATTTGATTTGCCCCGGAGGCGCCGCCGATATCGACAAGGCCTTCCGCGACGGCCAGGGCCAATATGTGCAGCAGCAAGGGCCCTTCCCCCAGCAGTTGCAGAAGGACGGCATCGGCCATGTTGTCGCCCAGGTCGGCAAGCAAATCGGTCCTAACGGTTTTTCAAGCCTCTGCGCAACGCCGGAATGGCTCGGGACTGACATGGCCAAGGCCTTCATGCGGGCATACCGAAAGACCCGGATCTATATGAACGAGACGTAGGCTGTAGAAATCGCCAAAGCGGAAAAAACCTACTTCCCCGATATCGACGAAGATGTCCTGGCGGATTGCATCGCTACATACCAGCAACTCGGGTGCTGGACGCCGCATGTGGAGATCACCCCCGAAGCCTATGAAGTGACCTTAGACGTGTTCGAATATTTCGGCACCCTGAAGGAACGCTACGCCTATGATCAGGTCTGCTGCCCGCCGCCAAACACGGCGTAAATAGGGGCGGCGGGAAAAATCGTTGGAAGAGCCCTGCCGCCGTCACTACCGGTCTGACATCCAGGCCAGGAACGCGTCCGCCGGCATGGGCTTGCAGCAAAAGAAGCCCTGGACCTTGTGGCAGTCCATGGCAGCAAGGGCATCGACCTGATGTTGGCTTTCCACTCCTTCGGCGATGACTTCGAGATCGAGGCATTGGCCGAGCTTGATCATGGCATCGGTAATTGCGGCATCGCTTTTCTCATCGCCGAGTTGATCGATGAAGAAGCGGCCGATTTTCAATTTTTGGACGGGGAATTTCATCAGGTTGGCAAGCGAGGAATGTCCGGTGCCGAAATTGCCGACGGCCAGATTGACCCCGACTTCCCGGAGCCGCTGCAGCCAATCGACCGCTCGATCGACATCCTCCATCATCAGGTTCTCGGTGATCTCCAGTTCTAGCCACTGGGAATCGAAGCCGGTCTCGGTCAGGAACGCCTCCAGCATGGCGACGAAGTTCTCGTCCTTGAACTGCGCCGGTGAAATATTCACCGACATGCGGAACGGCGCGATGCCGGCAGATTGCCACGCCTTACCCTGCCTGCAGGTTTCGCGTATCAACTGTTCGGATAATTCGATGATCAGGCCGTTGGTCTCGGCGGCCTCGATGAATTCGGCCGGCATCAACAAACCCCGTTCCGGATGCTGCCAGCGCGCCAACGCCTCGACCCCGATGACCTGGTTTTTGGAAATGTCGAGTTGCGGCTGGAAATAAGGCAGGAAATCATTTTGCTCCAGGGCCAATTTGATATCGTTTTCGAGAACACGCTCGGCGTTGGCCTTTTCGTTCATGCCCGCGTCGAAGAATTGGAAATTGTTTCGTCCGGCCTCCTTGACCGCATAAAGCGCCTTGTCGGCGTAATCGAACAACTCCTCGACATCCGTGGTGTCCTTCGGATACAGGCTGATCCCGGCGCTGGCGCCCGCCTGGATCAGGCAGCCGTCGATGGTTACCGGCTGCGACAGCGAGTGGACGATTCGCTCCGCCACATGGGCCACCGGTTCGGTGTCTTTGAGGCTGGTCAAGATGATGGCGAATTCGTCACCGCCGAAGCGGGCCACGGTGTCGATCTCGCGGGTGGTATCGTTGAGAACGCCGGCCACCAGCTTCAGGAACTCGTCGCCGATGAGATGGCCGAAGGTGTCATTGATCGGCTTGAATTTGTCCAGGTCCATGAGCATCAGGGCGACAGAGGTGCCTTCCCGGTTGGCGACCTTGAGCGCGTCATCCATGCGGCGGTTAAACGCATTGCGGTTGGCAAGGCCGGTCAGGGCATCGCTAAGGGCGAGCCCTTGGATGGTTTCGTCCGACTTCTTGCGTTCACAGACGTAGCGAAGGCTGCGATCCAGGTTCTCGGCGGTCAGCGTATCCTTGATCAAATAATCCTTGGCCCCGGTCCGCAACGCGTCGGCGGCGACTTTTTCACTGCCGTGACCGGTCATCAAGATAAAGGCCGAGTTGATGCCTTCGGCCTGGAAGCGCTCCATGACGTCGATACCGGTCATTTCATGTCCAAGCAGATAATCAACGAACAGAACATCCGGCGGCGACTCTTTGAGGTGGGGAAGCGCATTATCCGGACTGTCGTAAACCGAGGCGTCAATTTTCCACCCGGAAAGGCCGGTCAAGAGCCGCTCGAGAAAGCGGGAGTCCGCCCGATTATCGTCGATGACGGCGACGTTGATGGGGGTATCCGTAATGTCCGCCGCGTCCGTGGAATCCAACATCAGTGACCTTCCCTAGGCAGATTCATCAAT
>DASCOC010000080.1:0-5307 GCA_036011805.1 Rhodospirillales bacterium | reverse complement strand
CGCGTCAAGGTCGTTACCGATCAAAACACGGCGACATCCAACCGTGGCGTCTATAATGTCGAAAGCGGCATCGCCACGTTGACGGGCGCGGTTAAATTGGTGCGTGGAAAAAATGTCCTAACCGGTTGCAGTGCCGAGGTAAATTTAAATTCCGGGATTAGCAAAATCTTTAGTTGCCCGGCAACGACCGGGGGTGCTAGGAAACGGGCTCAAGGGGTGCTGAGACTGAAAAAGAAAAACCGAAACTGAGTTTTTTTAAGGGATTACAACCGCTTTATGACCGACCAAAACAATACCCCGCCTGAACGCCCGGACGTCCCTAGTATGGAGGCCGTTCCATCGGATAAGCCACACCTGGTCACCCACAACCGGGGCCTGATCGCCAAGAACATGGGCAAACGGTTCAAGAAGCGGCCCGTGGTCCGCGGCGTTTCGATGTCGCTGCAACGCGGCGAGGTCGTCGGCCTGTTGGGCCCCAACGGCGCCGGCAAGACGACGTGTTTTTATATGATCATCGGGCTGATGCCGCCGGATTACGGAAACATCATTCTGGATGGTGAGGACATCACCGATTTACCCATGTACCGCCGGGCGCGCTTAGGCATCGGCTACCTGCCCCAGGAGGCGTCAATTTTTCGCGGCCTGTCGGTGGAAAACAACATCCGCGCCGTTTTGGAAGTGGTGGAAAAATCCCGTGACCGCCGTGAGGCGATCCTGGAAGCATTGTTGGCGGAATTCTCAATCACCCATTTACGCCGCACGCCATCCTTGGCGCTTTCAGGCGGCGAACGCCGACGAGTGGAAATCGCCCGCGCCCTGGCGTCCAATCCGCATTTCGTTCTTTTGGACGAACCGTTTGCCGGCATCGATCCGATCGCCGTCGGCGACATCCGCGATCTGGTCGCCCATCTCAAGGACCGTGGCATCGGGGTGTTGATCACCGACCATAATGTGCGTGAAACCCTTGAGGTCATTGACCGCGCCTACATCATCCACGACGGCATGATGTTGATGGAGGGCGCGCCCAACGACATCGTCGGCAATGAAGATGTCAGGCGCGTTTATCTGGGTGACCGGTTTAATTTATAATCCATCCCCCCGACGCTATTGCAAAGGACGGCAATGGTACTGACGCCCAGGCTCGATCTGCGCCAAAGCCAGTCATTGGTGATGACGCCGCAATTGCAGCAGGCGATCAAACTGTTGCAGTTTTCCAACCTGGAATTAAGCGAATTCATCGAAGACGAGCTCGAAAAAAACCCGATGCTGGAGCGCGACGAGGGCGCCGATCGTGACGGTGAAGGCACAGAGCCCGGCAACACCGAAGGCACAGAGCCCGGCAACACCGAAGGCCCGGACGCCGGCGACGACGATGCCACGGCCCTGGAAACCATCGATTTCGATGCCAAGCAGAATGCCGAAATTCAAGACGATGCCCGCGACGTCGATTACGACAACGCCTATTCCGATGAGGGTTCGGCCGATGGCGGCGATGGGCTGCCCCCGAACACCTCCTATGCCGATCTCGGCGCCGGTTCGGGCGGCAGTTTCGATGAGATGGCCCCCAACCTCGAGGAAACGATTTCGGAAAAGCCGTCGCTTCGCGAACATCTGAATGGACAGCTGTCCATGGAACTGAACGATCCGGTGGACCGCTTGATCGGCCTTCATTTGATCGATCTGCTGGACGAATCCGGTTACATCTCCGGCGATTTTGAGCCCGTGGCGCAAGTCCTGGATTGCGGCATTGACCGGGTCGAGGCGACGCTGGCGAAACTTCAGCAATTCGATCCGCCGGGAATCTTCGCCCGCAACCTGGCTGAATGCCTCAGCCTGCAACTGTCCGAAAAAGACCGGCTCGACCCCTGCATGCAGATTTTCCTGGAAAACCTGGACTTGGTCGCGAAAAGGGATTTCTCAAGCCTGGCCAAGGCTTGCGGCACCGACACCGAAGACGTCATCGACATGGTCGCCGAGATCAAGATGCTGGACCCGAAACCGGCGCTGGCTTTTGATCATTCCATCACCCAGCCGATCACCCCCGATGTGCTGATGCGCCCGGCGCCCGGCGGCGGTTGGATTATCGAGCTGAATTCCGAATCGCTGCCCAAGGTGCTGGTCAACAATCATTATTACACAAAGGTCAGCAGCCAGACGCGGTCTAAAAAGGAAAAGCAATACATCACCGAACAGTTTCATTCCGCCAATTGGCTGGTCAAGTCGCTGCATCAGCGCGCCACCACGATCCTTAAGGTGGCCAGTGAACTGGTGGTTCAACAGGGCGCCTTCTTCGCCAAGGGGGTCCAGCACTTAAAGCCTTTGGTGCTGCGCGATATCGCCGAAGCCATCGAAATGCACGAAAGCACCGTCAGTCGCGTCACCTCGAACAAATACATGGCGACGCCGCGGGGCATCTATGAATTGAAATATTTTTTCACCCCGGCGATTGCGGCAACCGGGGGTGGGGTTCATTCCGCCGAATCCGTTCGCCATCGGATTAAGGCCCTGATCGACGAAGAAGACCCGAAAAAAATTCTTTCTGATGATAAAATCGTCGAAATCCTGAAAGGCGAGGGAATCGAAATTGCCCGGCGAACGGTGGCAAAGTACCGTGAATCCATGCATATTCAGTCCTCTGTTCAACGCCGGCGGGATAAATCACCTCCTAGCTGAATTTTTCCTAAAAACAAGATAGAAAAACAAAAAAATCAGGAGTATTGACTATCTAATCCTGGGGAATTAACTTCCCGGCCTTCACCGCCAAGGAAAGTTAATTTCGTCCGCCAAGGGGAACCCCAAGGGAAATCCCAAGGGAACCCGACAGCGGCGGTCCTCACGGTGTTCGGCGGCTTCATAACATGGGATTCCAATTCGGCTAAACCATGGATATTTCCGTTAAAGGTAAAAATTTAGATGTCGGCGATGCGCTCAGAGGGCATGCTGAGGGCAATCTCAGCAGTGCCGTCGACAAGTATTTCATGCGCGCTATCGACGCCAGCGTCGTCTTCACCCGCCAGGGCCGCAATTTACGCGCCGATATATCGGTTCACCCCGGCCCCCGCGGCCTGTTGGTGCAGGGCCGGCACGAATCCGACGACCCCTATGCCGCCTTCGATGGCGCGTTGGAGCGTATTTCCAAGCAGCTGAGGAGATACAAAAGACGGCTCGTCAATCATCACAAAGACAAAGGTGAAGCCGCATTGTCGGCCCTTCAATACGTGATCCAACCCGATCATGAGGATGAAGAAGTCGCAGAAGACGCCCAGCCCGTGATTATTGCCGAAATGCCCGAAGAGATCGCCACCCTGACCGTTTCCGAAGCGGTGATGCGCATGGATCTGGCCGATCTGCCGGTGACCATGTTCCGTGACCGCACGACGGGACGGCTCAACGTTGTTTATCACCGCGCCGATGGCAACATCGGCTGGATCGACCCCAGCGATGATGATTCAAAAGATTGATTAAGACGTAAGAAATTAAAGAGAACCGGCTCGGTTCCAAAAGAAAGTGAGGAATGGTTATGGAGGTCAATGATCTTCTTGTCTTGGAAGGCGTCACCGCCGATCTCAAGGCGACCAGCAAAAAACAGGCCTTGCAGGATCTGGCAAGGCGCGCCGCCGATGTGTCGGGCCTGCACGAGAGGGCCGTTTTCGATGTGCTGATGGAGCGCGAACGGCTAGGCACCACCGGCGTCGGCAACGGCATCGCCATCCCCCACGGCAAGCTTCCCAATCTTGAACGCCTGTACGGATTATTTGCCCGCCTCAACCAACCCATTGACTTTCAGGCCATCGACGAGCGGCCGGTGGACTTGGTCTTCGTGTTGCTGGCGCCCGAAGGCGCCGGCGCCGACCATTTGAAGGCGTTGGCGCGTATCTCGCGCCTGCTGCGTGATCAAAATGTTTGTGAAAAGCTGCGTGGCACCGATAACGCCGAAGCCCTGTTCGCCATTCTCACGGAATCCGAAGAAGACCGCGCCGCTTAAGGCGCCGCCTCTACTTTTTTTAGCCGCAAATTCGTCGTCGCGGATGAAACCATCCGCTCGGGATTTGCTCTAGTGGACGTTGACCGGTTCCAGGTCGTTCTGGACCACCACCGCGCGTGCCATATCCAGGGTATCCGCGATGCCCAGTTGCTGTCCGTTGGCGGCAAAAATGGCATAGGCGGTCGAATCTTCCAAAACGACCGGCTTGATATAGGCGACGTACGGCACGCCCCATTCGGTGAAGTCCCCGGGGGACATTGGGGCCGACATCAGGGTGGATTGTCCGCGGTTTGATTTTGTCGTGTCCTTGTTCATGGCTGACCTCCGCGCTTATGGTTTTTCCGGCTGCACATCAATGGTTTTCGGCTTTGGCTTATCGCCCTTTGAAGCGCCGCTTTCGATCTTGATCGTGCGCACTTCCGGCTCCGGCTGCAGGCGTTCGAGATTGATGGACAACAGCCCGTTGTTGAGGCTGGCGCCAATGACCTCGATGCCTTCGGCGAGTACGAAACTGCGCTGGAACTGCCTCGACGCGATGCCCCGGTGCAGGAAGACACACCCGTCCTCGCTGGCTTTGTCCTCTAAGCGGCCTCGGACGACAAGTTGGTTGTCTTCCAGCGCCACGTTGAGGTCGTCCATGGAAAACCCGGCGACGGCGAGCGTGATCCGCAGACCGTTTTCATCGATCTGCTCGATATTGTAAGGGGGGTAGCCCTCGGCGGAGGCTTTCGAGGCCCGGTCGAGCATCTGCTCGAAATGGTCGAAGCCCAGTAAAAGGGGGCTGTTAAAAACGGACATACGCGGCATTGGCGTCCTCCTCATTGACGTTGAGCGAGTACGGTTCCCAGCAAGGGCCCGACCATTCGGCACCCCCACCCAACGCAAAAACAAGCCTTCAACAAAGCCCTTTCGGCGTCTTAGTTAAAGATTTAGCTCGAATTTGCGATAAGTCAATAGCCGGCCTGAACAAGCGCCGAGACCTTCAAATAAATGTGATGGAATTTATCAATATCAAAGTGATCTTTGCGGCAAACCCCGTATACTAAAAAAAATAAATTAACCGTAATACCAACATGGAGGCCCACCTTAAAGGGTGGGGTTGGTAGATGACAATTTGGGCGCGTTTCGAATACCAGGGAAAAACCGGTTTCGGCACCGTTGAGGGCGACACCATTTCCGTTCACGAAGGCGATATGTTCGCCACCCCGAAAGCCACCGGCGAGACGCTGGCACGGGGCGACGCTAAACTTCTGATGCCGTGCGAACCGACCAAGATGGTGGCGCTATGGAATAATTTCCATGCCCTGGCCGCCAAAATGGAG
>DASCOC010000079.1:0-5045 GCA_036011805.1 Rhodospirillales bacterium | reverse complement strand
CGATACCAAAAGCCGCTGTTTCGATACCGGCATTCACCTGCAAGCCGGCGAGAGATATGAGGTGACAGTCGACGATAGCGGCTTTGAGAAATGGAAAGACGCCTCGACCCCCTCAAATCCGGAAGGGTTCGATAACCATTTGACCAATTACCATCCGTTCATGATTGCATTATTTCCGATACGCCGTCATTTGAAGGACGCTTGGTTCGTGGTCATGGGAAAGATCGGCCGGCACGGAACCACCTTCCGCGTCGGAGAAAAAAAGAAAGTCACGGCGACCGAAACCGGCCGGTTATACCTTTACGTCAACGACGCGATTATGCCGTTTTGTGAAGCCATGATTCCCGTACTTAATATCCCCATGCCGATTTTTCACGACATTTCGTGTTCGTATTTCTATGACAACAATAAAGGACTAGGCCAAGTGTACGTTCGGCGTTTGGCTGAGTAAGGCGCACTTCCTTCTAACCGAACACCCTTTCGGCGAAGGCCGGATACGTCTTGGCGATTTCGGGGCCGATTTGGGTGCGCAGGCGGGCCAATAATTCGGCGTCCGGCGCCGGGGTTTCGGGAACCGTGTCAGGTCCGCCTTCCGGAACATCGAAATCGAAGCCGGTGTTGTCCAGGACCTCTTCCACCGTCACCCCCGGATGCACCGTAGCCAGCACGAAGCGTTTGATGGCGGCATCGAAGGCCATCACGCACTTAGCCGTCACCAGTGCCTTCGGGCCGCCGGGGCGGTGCACGTCTGGCGGGCTGGTGCCGGGGGCGCTGATGAAGTCGACCTTATCCACCAGCACCCGTTTGGTATGCTCCGGCGCGAACAGGATGACATTGGGGATGACGAAATAGACGAAGGCGGAGCCGAACGAGCCGGGGAAGCGTTTGTCCAGGTTCGGGTAATCGCCGGTGCCGAGCAGGTTGATGTTGGCGCCGCCGTCGATCTGGGCGCCGCCCAAAAAGAACGCATCGATGCGGCCTTGGCCGGCGCAATCGAACAATTCGCGGCCGCCGTCGGTAAACGGATTGTTGGCGTCGCCGTGAATGATCGAAACTCTTATTTTCTGTCCCTGTCCGGGACCGGCAAGCGCCGCTCCCGTCCTCGCCTCTTCCATCCCTTCATCGGCGGCCAAGGCCTGGGCTAAAAGCGCCGCCGCGCCGGGGATCGGCGACAGCGCCCCGACGGCGACATGGCCGAGGCTTTCAACGCCCAACAGCAACCGGGCGAAGGTGGTGATCAGCAATTCTTCCGGTTGATAGGAAGCGTCGGTCATGATGACCCCAGGACGTCGCCTTCCAGGTATTGGCGGAACCCCTCTTCGGTTTTGGCCGCCTCGGCGTAGGCGCGGATATGATCGCCGTCGCGGTCGTAATGGCCGGTCAGTCCCTGCGGCCAGGCGCCGTTCTTGGCTTCCGCGATCGCCGTCACGTAAAGCGACGCCAAGGTGCCGGCCGCGGTTTCCTCGTTGCTAAGAAAGTCACGGTCCTCGATGGCCTCGACCGTGACCAGGGAAGATTTCGAGGCATGCGCCATGGTCATCAGTTCGCGCCGCCGCCCGATCCAGACGTTGCCGTGCGTATCGGCCTTGGGGCTATGGAACAACGCCACGTCGGGCTTGAGGGCGGGCAGCAGGACTATTGGCCCTCCACCTGTACCCGGGCCTTCCCCTAACGGATCATCGATCACTTTCCAGTCGGGGCGGTTCTCGACCAGGTCCGAGCCGATCAATCCGCCTAAGGGCATGAACGGCACGCCCTTCTCCGACGCCTGCAGGGCGGTGTGGATGGCGGGGCAGGTGCTGTCGCGCATCGGCAGGGCGCCGGTCTCCACCGCCTCGGTGAAGCGCGGCGCCGGGCCGGCCTCGCCGAGGCTGACGGCGGCGGCCTCCAGGCTGCCGACCGCGCCGGCGCCGATCAATAAGTCCGTGGCCATGCCGCCGATGGGCACCGCCAGCAGGTTGAGATTTTTCACCCCGCCGCGGATCAATTCGCGCACCAGGGCCATCGGCACCCAGCTGTAATCAGGCGCCAGCGCCACCATCGCCCCGTTCGGGATACGCTGGGCCAAGCTTTGGAGGTCTTCAATTTGGGTCATGGCATCGATGATAGGCCGATTGGGAAGGCGAGGCTAATCCTCGTCGTCTTCATATTTCTTCGGTATTCCCTTGGTGCCGCGCTGATCGGTTTTGTCCAGTTTGGTGCCGCGCAGATCGGCGTCGGTGAAATCGGCATCCATCAACAACGATCCGGTCAAGTCGGCGTCGCGCAGGTCGGCCTCCCGGAAATCGGCGCCTTCCATATCCATGTTTTTCATCACCGCCCCGTTCAACATGGCGCCTCGGAGGGTGGCGTTTTCCAGGCTGGCGCGCCATTCGCCGCCGCCGACGCGGGGCGAGATCGAGACTTCGCTCAATACCACCCCGACCATGGTGGCGCCGGTCAGGTTGGCCCGCGTCATCTTGACGCCGCGCAAGTCGGCCCGGGCCAGCACCGCGCCGCGCAGATCGGCGAAGGAAAAGTCGGTCATCAGGAATTCGGACCTCGACAAGTTGGCGCCCTTGAGAACCGTGAACGACAGGTCGGCGGCGGATAAATTTACTTTTTGCAGCGACTCGCCGGACAAATCCATTTTCGACAAATCGGCGCGTTCGCCTTCCTTGCCGTTGGTTTTGACCCATTCGCCGTGTTTGATGATGACCTCCTTGATCTCGATATCCAGGTCGCCCAGGGTCTTGGCGATGTGGGCGGCATCCAGGTTGACCTTGGAAAAGTCCATGTTCTCGAACATCGCGCCGATCATGTCGGCGCCGCTGAGATCGGCGTTATCCAGGGTCGTCGCCGCAAACACGGCACCGTGGAAAATCGCGCCGGAAAGATTAGCGTCGGAAAAATCAGCGCCTTCCAGGTCACATCCGGTCAGGTTCGACATCGACAGGTTGGCGCCCTTGAAGGACGCGTTCTTGAGGATGCAGTCGGTCAAGTCGGTCTGCACGATCAAGTTGGCGGCGACCTTGGCCCCGGTCATGTCGGCGCCCTTGAGCGTCGTCTTCTCCATCCCGGCGGTGGCCTCGTCGTGCACCAGGGGGGTGAGGTCGCCGCCCTCGGCGGCGGACCGTAACAGCACCCCATCGCGCATGTCGACGCCGTTCATCTTGGCGCCGGAAAGATCGGCCCCGGCCAGGCACGTGCCACGCAGGTCGGCGCGATTGAGTTCCGCATCCACCATGTTGGTGTACCGCAAATCGGTGGCGAACAGGATGGCGTCGTTCAGCTTCGTGCCTTCCAGATTGCAGTTGCTCAGCACCGCCCCGGTCAGCTCACACCGGGACAGGTCCCTGCCCGACATATCCATGTACGACAGGTCATGCATGCCCAACTGCATCCGTTCGCCATCTTTCTCGTTATTGACGAAGCCCTCATGGCGATCAAGGATCAGGTCCAGCTCCTGCTGGGTCACCTTGGTCAATTCAACTTTATCGTCGAGTTCGTCCTGTAAGGTCATGGCGAACTCAGCATATATTGATGGGTCCCTTTGGCCCAAGACCATTCTTCGATGTTGTGCAATCGGCCGCCGGTGATTATGTCTTTTCCATCCATGGCAACTGAACAGCAAAACCCCGTTCATATCATCGGCGGCGGCCTGGCCGGTTCCGAGGCCGCCTGGCAACTGGCGCGCGCCGGGATCAATGTGGTGGTGCACGAAATGCGTCCGGTCCGCGGTACCGACGCCCACCAGACCAGCGGCCTGGCCGAATTGGTGTGTTCCAATTCGTTCCGGTCCGACGATTTTGAGTTCAACGCCGTCGGCCTGATGCACGAAGAAATGCGCCGCGCCAATTCCCTGATCATCGCCTGCGCCGACGCCCACAAGGTTCCGGCGGGCTCGGCGCTCGCCGTTGACCGGGACGGCTTTTCCGGCGCCGTCGAAAAGGCCCTGGAGGCCGAGCCGTTGGTCGATATCCGGCGCGAGGAAATTCAGGGCCTGCCGCCCGAAGATTGGGATTCCGTGATCATCGCCACCGGGCCGCTGACGTCCCCGCCCCTGGCCGACGCGGTGGCGGATTTGACCGGCGATGCGGGGCTGGCGTTTTTCGACGCCATCGCGCCCATCGTCTACAAGGAAAGCCTCGATTTCGACAAAGCCTGGTTTCAATCCCGTTACGACAAGGGCGATGGCGCCGATTACATCAACCTCCCCCTCGACGAAATTCAGTACAACGCCTTTATCGACGCCATTTTGGCCGCCGATAAGGTCTCGTTCCACGAATGGGAGGAAAATACGCCCTATTTCGAAGGCTGCCTGCCGATCGAAGTAATGGCGGAACGCGGCCGCAAGACCTTGAGCTTCGGGCCGATGAAGCCGGTCGGGCTGACCAACCCGCACAGCCCCGACCACAAACCCCACGCCATCATCCAACTGCGCCAGGACAACGCCTTGGGCACGCTTTACAACATGGTCGGGTTCCAGACCAAAATGACCTACGGCGAGCAGAAACGCATCTTCACCACCATCCCCGGATTGGAAAACGCCGAATTCGCCCGGCTCGGCGGACTGCACCGCAACACCTTCCTCAACGCGCCGAAGCTTCTCGACGAAACGCTGAGGCTGAAGGCCCGCCCGGCGTTGCGCTTCGCCGGCCAGATCACCGGCTGCGAGGGCTATGTGGAAAGCGCCGCCGTCGGCTTGATGACGGGCCGCTTCGCCGCCGCCGAACGCCTCGGCCAACGCCCCTCCCCGCCGCCGACGACGACGGCGATGGGGGCGATCCTCGGCCACATCACCGGCGGCGCCATTGCTGATACCTTCCAGCCCATGAACGTCAATTTCGGCCTGTTCCCGCCGGTGGAGGGGACCGGTCCGAAAGGCAAGCGTTTGAGAGGCCGCGAACGCAAGCAGGCGATGAGCGCCCGCGCGCTGAAGGACTTCGATGGCTGGCTGGTGGAAACGTCGGAAGCGGCGGAATAGCGGAACCGAGGTTGCCAACCTCCGCTTTCGGGGGCAAAGCAGACGTAATTCACCCTTCGTGAAAGAGTCCGCAAATAAC
>DASCOC010000078.1:0-12315 GCA_036011805.1 Rhodospirillales bacterium | reverse complement strand
CGGATGTAACCATCCGCTCGGGATTTGCTGTTTATTTTTCCGCAAATTCGTCGTCGCGGATGTAACCATCCGCTCGGGATTTGCTGTTTATTTTTCCGCAAATTCGTCGTCGCGGATGTAACCATCCGCTCGGGATTTGCTCTACCTACCTAAGCCAAGCGGCCAGGTGCTTGCGAATATTCACTTCCATCGCCTTGTCGAAATCGCGCACCAGGGCATCGGTCAACTCGAACCAGAGGCGCTCGCGCTTATTGATGGAGGCGTCTTCGCCAATGGTCGAAAACCGGGTCGCATGCGCCGTGGTGTGGCCCCTGTTCTTGCCATTGGCAACCTCCAGGCGGGCCTCGACCTTCATGTCGTAGCGTTGCGATTGCTGCTTGGTGAAGGTGGCCCTAATGCCGGATTTTTTCTGAAGCTGCACCTCAATGGCGGTGGCGTCGAGGATGACAAACCGCGCCGTGCCGGAACGGCCGACGGCCCGGAACCGGTCTTTGACCCACTGCTTCAGCGCCCTGACCGGCGGCGTCGGGAAAAGATGTTCGACGTAGGGCGCCTTCAAGGGCGCCTGGTATTGGGAGACGACCTCGATGTTGGCGACGTTCAATTTGATCGGCTTTAGGTGCGAGAATGTTAAATCGGGAAAGGTCTCCACCTGAACCGGGGTTTCACAGCCCACCAGCCCCAACGGCAGCAGCAGCAAAATAAGCGGCGCGAATATACGGCGGAAGCGAATCATCATCTATTCTACCCCTAACACCGGGCCCAAACACCAGGCAAGAATACCCTTCTGTGCATGCAGCCGGTTTTCGGCTTCGTCCCAGATCACCGAATGGGGGCCGTCCATGACCTCGTCGGTGACTTCCTCGCCCCGGTGCGCCGGCAGGCAATGCATGAACAGCGCGTCGGCCTTGGCCTTCGACATCAATGCCTGATCGACCCGGAACGGTTCCAGCAGCTTGGTGCGCGCTTCGGCGTCGGCGTCGCCCATGGACACCCAAGTGTCGGCGTTGACCAGGTCGGCGCCATCGACGGCGGCGGCGGCATCATCGGTGACGGTGACGTCGCCGCCTTCGCCCGCCGCCCACGCCAAAATTCCGGGGGCGGGTTTAAGCGGATCGGGGCATGCGAGGCGCAACGTAAAGCCGAAGCGGACGGCGGCGTGGATCCAACTGGTGGCGACATTGTTACCGTCGCCGGACCAGGCCACGACCTTGCCCTTGATCGGGCCGCGATGTTCTTCGAAGGTCATCACGTCGGCCATGATCTGGCAGGGGTGCGAATAATTCGTCAGCCCATTGATGACCGGCACCGTGGCATGGGCTTCCAGATCATCCAGTTTTTTCGGATCATCGGTGCGGATCATGATGGCGTCGGCGTACCGGGACAGCACGCGCGCCGTATCGGCGATGGTTTCGCCGCGGCCCATTTGCGATTCGGCGTCGCTCATCACCACCACCTGGCCGCCCAGGTGCTGCATGCCGACCTGAAACGATACCCGGGTCCGGGTCGACGGCTTCTCGAAGATCATCACCAGCGTCTTGCCGGCGAAGATCGGTTTTGAGACGCCTTCTGCGTGCGCACGCTTGAGGTTTCCGGCCAAATCCAGAATGTCCCGCAAGGTCTTGGTGTCGAAGCGGTCAAGGTCGAGGAAATGCTTCACGGCGGTCATTACGCGTCCAATTCGCCTGCCGCCGCATCGATGATGGCGATGGCTTCATCGACGTGGCTGTCCTCGATAATCAACGGCGGCACCAAGCGGACGACGTTGTCGCCCGCCGCCACCGTCAAAAGACCATGTTGAGTAAGCTTGGCGACGACGTCCATGTTGGTGGGCACGCATTTCAGCCCCACCATCAGCCCCGAACCGCTGATCCCTTCGAATACGCCTGGATGATTGACGGCGATCTCTTCCAGGCGCTGCCATAGCCGCTTGGCGACGGCGTTGACGGTATCCAGAAATCCTGCCTCCAGAACGACGTCGAGAACCGCGTTGCCGACCGCCATGGCCAGCGGGTTGCCGCCGAAGGTGGAGCCGTGGCTGCCCGCGGTCAGCGCTAGAGCCGGGCCTTCCTTGGCAAGGCAGGCACCGACCGGAAAGCCGCCGCCCAGCCCCTTGGCCGAGGCCAGAATATCGGGCTCGATCCCGGCCCATTCATGGGCAAACAGCTTGCCGGTCCGCCCGATGCCGGTTTGGACCTCGTCCAAGATCAGCAATAAGCCGAATTCATCGGCCAGCGCCCGCGCCCCTTTCAGGTAGTCCTTGGACAGCGCCCGGATACCGCCTTCGCCCTGGACCGGCTCGATCAACAGGGCGGCGGTCTCGGGCCCGACCGCGGCGCGCATCTCGTTGAGGTTGTCGAAGGCGACTTGGTCGAAGCCATCGACCACCGGGCCGAACCCGGCGAGATGCTTTTCCTGGCCGCCGGCGGCGATCATCGCCAGCGTGCGGCCGTGGAAGGCGCCCTCACACGTGATCACCCGGAAGCGTTCGGGGTGGCCCTGGTCGCTTTGGGTTTTGCGCGCCATCTTGATCGAGGTTTCCATCGCCTCGGCGCCGGAATTGATGAACACCACACTATCGGCGAACGATGCCGCGACCAGCCGTTCGGCCAGGCGCGTCTGTTCCGGAATCTCGTACAAGTTGGAGCAATGCCAAAGCTGTCCGGCTTGGCGGGTCAGCGCCTCAACCAGGTGCGGATGGCAGTGGCCCAGGCTGGTCACCGCGACACCGCCGCCGAAGTCCAGATAGCGGGTGCCGTCGGCGGCATACAGATACACGCCCTCGCCTTTTTCGAAAGCAAGATCGGCCCTGGCGTAATTGGCCATAACGGGTGAAATCATCGGAACTGCTCTCCAGTCGCTGTGGCGATTGAGCCAAACCGGGCCGTAACAGGCCCCGGCCCAGGGAAAGCGGCCCAGTATCTTTATCCGGGCTTAACCTGTCAACGCTCGCTTACATCAGCGGTCGCGGCGGGCCTAAGCCTTCAGCCGGTAGCCTGACTTGAACATCCAGGTGCACAGCCCCCAAAGACAGGCATTGACGCCGGCCATCACCGCAAGACCTGCGATAATATTGCCGTCGGCGTGGCCGGTGAAGCCATAGCGCACCCCGTCGATCATATAAAAGAACGGGTTGAAATGGGCGACGATCTGGGCCGCCTCGGGCAGCCGCTGGATGGAATAGAAGGTCCCCGACAGGAACGACAGCGGTGTAATAATAAAATTGGTGACCGCCGCGATATGATCGAATTTTTCCGACCAGATGCCGCCGATGGTGCCCAACAGCGCCAGCATCAGCGACGCCATGAAGCCGTGGTAGAGGACGAAGCCCCAGTGCTGGATATTGATATCGACGAAAAAGCTCATCGCCAAGGCGACGACGACGCCCACCGAAATGCCCCTGGAAACGCCGCCCATGGTGATGCCGAAGACCAACTCATGGGCGGTGAACGGCGGCATCAGGGTATCGATGATGTTGCCCTGAATTTTGGAAATCATGATCGACGACGAGGTGTTGGCGAAGGCGTTCTGGACGATGGACATGACGATCAGCCCCGGCGCCAGGAATTCCAGGAACGGCATGCCGGCGACGGTCCTGATGGTGCCGCCAAGCGCCAGCGCGAAAACCGCCAGGAACAGCAGCGTCGTCACCACCGGCGCCATCAAGGTCTGGGTATAGACCTTGACGAAGCGCCGGACCTCGCGCAGGTACAACGTCCACAGCCCGATCCAGTTGACCGCGCCCATGGGGGTGATTTTTGGGGAAGTGATTTTCGGTTCCGGGCTCATGGCTGGATATATAAGCCTTAGGCATGACAATATCCAACCATGAAGGATCGCGAGGACGATAAAATCGAGAAGCGGAAAAAACGCACGCCCCGCAAGGTGACGCCGAAATATCTGGATAACGCGGCGCTGTATTATCTGTCCCGGTATGCGACCTCGGCGGAAAACCTGAAGCGCGTAATGATGCGCAAGATCCATCGCTCGGCCAAACACCACGGCACCGACGTTGAGGACGGCGCCGTGCTCTTGGAAGCGATGATCGCGCGGTATTTGGACTCCGGCCTGCTCGATGACGGCGCCTACGCCAAAACCAGGGCCGCCAGCCTGCACCGGCGCGGCAATTCGGCGCGGGTGATAACTGGAAAGCTCAGGCAAAAGTGCGTCGGCAACGATGATATTACCGATGCCCTCCATGCGCTCAACGAAGAAGACCCCGATCCCGAACTGGCCGCCGCCGTCATGCTAGCCAAACGCCGCCGCCTGGGCCCCTTCGCGACCAAAGAACCGACAAGAGGCGAGGACGGGCCTCGGGGGAGCGGGGGTGTCCC
Organism: Rhodospirillales bacterium; assembly: GCA_036011805.1. GTDB lineage: Bacteria > Pseudomonadota > Alphaproteobacteria > Rhodospirillales > Casp-alpha2 > Casp-alpha2. The sequence continues at coordinate 7,981 of DASCOC010000078.1, read as the reverse complement.
CCGAAACCCCCAGGGCCCGGACAGGGAAACAATTAAGGATACACGCGAAAAACATTTAGCGGCGCTGGCCCGGGCCGGGTTTTCCTACGACATCGCCCGGCGGGTTATTGACGCCGACAGCGAAGATGACCTTGAACATCCGTCCTAGCCGATTAGGTTTGTTGCAGACCCCCTTCCGGGGTGTTGGGCTTTACAAGAGGCGAGGACAGGCCTCGGGGGAGCGGGGGTGTCCCCCGAAACCCCCAGGGCCCGGACAGGGAGAAAAATATGACGACGATTTATCACAACCCACGATGCTCAAAATCCCGCCAGACGCTGGCGTTGTTGGGCGAGCGCGGCATCGAGCCGGACATCATCGAATACCTGGAGACGCCGCCGAGCGTTGAGGAATTGACCGACATCCTGGCCATGCTGGGCCTTGGCCCCCGCGATATCATGCGCAAGAAGGAAGCCAGGGAAGCCGGCCTCGACGATCCCGGCCTCGACGACGCGGCGCTGATCAAGGCGATGGTCGCCAATCCCATCGTTATTGAACGCCCCATCGTCGTCAACAACGGCAAGGCGGCGTTGGGCCGGCCGCCGGAAAGCGTCGCCGATATCCTTTAACGCCCCAGGGAACCCCAGGGACCCCAAGGGAAACCTGATGAAAAGCTGAACGATCACGAGGCCGCCGTTGACGTTCTAAGGCCATCTATTCACTATGGTCTTATATTCTTGTGATGCGCCGGTTTCCTTAATCGAAAACAAAAAGGAACCGCCCCTGGGAGAGACCATGGCTGACGATCAAGCGTCCAATAAACCCAAGCGCACCATCAGCGCCACCATGAAGCCGGTCGTGGGAACGCCGGCTGCCGCGCCGGCGCCGCAAACGCCCACGGCCGCGCCAGCGCCGCAACCACCAACCGCGGAACAGGTCGCCACCTGGCAGGCGCTTGAGCCCGACCAGAAACTGGCGTTGCGTGAACGCGAAGCGGTCAGGATGTTCGGCCAGGGCCTGGAGCATCATCGCAGGGGCGAAACCGAAGACACGGCGCGTATTTACAGCCAGGCGCTTATTCTCAATCCCAATTTTCCCGATATCTACAATAACCTGGGCGTGGCCTTGCGGACGCTCGGCAAGCTCGAGGCATCGGCGGCGTGCTATCAACGCTCGCTGGCGCTCAACCCCAATAATGGCGGCTCCTATACCAACCTCGGCAATGTGCTCCGCGCCCTCGGTCGGTTGGACGTCGCCGCCGCCAGCCACCGCCGCGCCGTCGAACTGACGCCGGAGTCCGCCGATTCCCATTACAACCTGGGCCTGGCGCTGCGCGATCTCGGCGACACCGATGAAGCGCTGCAATGCTTCGCCAAAACGCTGGAGCTAACGCCCGACCACCCGGGTAGCCATTGGGACCGCTCGCTGGCCCTGTTGCAGAAGGGCGATTTGAAAGGCGGCTTCGAGGAATACGAATGGCGCTGGAAGCAGACCTCCAACCCGCCCCGGGGTTTCCAACAACCTGAATGGGACGGCGCCGAGCTCAAGGGCAAAACCATCCTGCTGCACCAGGAGCAGGGCTTCGGCGACATGATCCAGTTCGCGCGCTACATCCCCATGGTCAAGGAACGCGGCGGCACCATCATCGTCGAGGCGCAGCCGCAGCTGAGCCGCCTGTTTTCAACCATCGACGGCGTCGGCCAGGTCGTCAACAGGGGCTCGGACCTGCCCAAATTCGACGTTTACGCGCCGATGATGTCGCTGGCGCGGATTTTCGGCACCACGCTCGACACCGTTCCCGCCGCCGTCCCCTACCTGAAGCCGCCCGACCAGCATGCCCAGCAATTGCCGGCGACGATGAGTAAAAAGCTGAAGGTCGGCATCGCCTGGGCCGGACGGCCGACCCACAAAAACGATGCCAACCGGTCGTGTTCGTTCAGCCATTTCACCGAACTGATGGGGCTCGCCGATATCACCTTTTACAGCCTTCAAATCGGCCCCTCGGTCGGCGACATCGCGGCCCAGGGATGCGAGGCCTTCGTTACCGAGCTGGGCAGCAAAATGAACGATTTCGCCGATACCGCCGCCGTCGTCCAGCAACTGGACCTGGTGATCACCGTCGATACCGCCGTTGCCCATCTGGCCGGGGCGCTCGGCAAGCCGGTATGGGTGGCCGCCCCCTATCCCGGCGACTGGCGCTGGATGCTGGAACGCGAAGACAGCCCCTGGTACCCGACACTGCGCCTGTTCCGTCAACCCGCCCCCGGCGACTGGAAGACGGTGTTCGAAAACCTGCGCCGGTCGCTGACCGAACTGGCGGCAACCACCAAGGGCGAATAAGGTTTATACTAACAAACGCTGTTGCAGTTCGGGTAGCGGTTCGTAATCAATTTCTGCACCGGCAGCCCTATGGGCGACTCCTGCATATGATATCGAGAGTGAGCCGAGGGTCGCAGCTATCACCATTAAAAGGATCACAGTTAATGGTCCCGACAATAGAAACTCCCCCAACCCCCTGTTATCCGTTCTCGACCGCAACTATGGCATCCACCGGCCCCCCGTGACAACCGGGACGGGAAAGTGAGTCCCGGCAATCGATTTCTGGATTGCTCGGCGGCCCGATGCTAAACTGGGGCCATGACCAAACTACTTAAAAAAGCCATCGATCGGGTATCCAGCCTTCCTGACGACGAGCAGGACGCCATCGCCGGGATCATCCTTGACGAGCTCCAGGACGAGGCCCGCTGGCGCGCCTCTTTCGCCGCCTCGCAGGACGCGCTGGCGCAGCTTGCCGCCGGGGCGAAAAAGGAAATCGCCGAGGGCAAGACCGAACCCTACGATCCGGCAACAAAGCCTGAATGAACTCTCATACGACGCAGGCGTTCTGGAAACATTTCGACGCCTTGCCCGAAAATGTACGCGACCAGGCGAGAAAGGCTTTTCGGCTGTGGTAGGAGGATACCTCTCACCCGAGCCTTCATTTCAAGCGCATCCATGCCAGGGAACAAGTCCATGCCGTCCGCGTCAGCGGTGGGTACCGTGCGCTTGGCCTTCGCGAAGGCAATACCGTGACCTGGTTTTGGATTGGCTCCCATGACGCTTACGAACGGTTAATTAAATAAAATCCGCTACTGCGGCGGCAATGGCGGCCTGGGGCCGGGCTGGTCGATTTCTTTATCCATCCGTGGCGGCAGCACGGCCTCTGGTTTTTCCGGTTCTGGCGGCGCCGGTGTTTCCGGCGGTTCCGGTTTGAGGTCGATGCCGCTCAAATCGATGCTCAATTGCGGCGTCATCATCGGTGGCGGCGGCGCCGTCGCCGCGACGGACGGCTTGGCCGGCGCCGGTTGCGGAGTCGGTGCCGGCGGCGCGGTCGATGATACCGGCGGTGGTTCCGGCGGCGCGAAAGTGGTCGGCGGCGGTTCCGGCGCCTGGCCCGGCACCGGCGACGGTGATGGCACGCCGGCGGTGGGCGCCGGGGTCACCGGCAGGTAAAGCGTTTCCGGCTGGGCGCCCGGTGCGGCGGGTGCGGGTTGTCGTAACGGCGGCGGTTGCTGCCAGCGGCTGCCGTATTCGTTGGCCATGGGGTGCGGTTCGGACAGCAACTTGTCCATGTCATAGGTCGAACCGATGCTGTCGGCGGCGGCCGGCCCCGATAGGACGGCCAACACCGAAAAAACGAACAGGCTTCCGGTCCATGTGGTTTTCACGTTCATTCCCTCGCGGTATATTAAAGGCCGGGTCCGGGCGCGAACAGCTTTTTGGAAGTTTCGGGCAGGAGTTTTGATTGAAAAAAACCAAACAAACCTTCAACGATAGCGAGGTGATCTTCCGTGAAGGGGATCCCAGCGATACCGCCTTCGAGATCGTTTCCGGCAAGGTCGAAATCTCCAAGCAGGGCGACGGCGGTAACGTCAGCTTGGCGGTCTTGAACCCCGGCGACTTGTTCGGCGAGATGGGAGTCCTGGATCAAGGCATCCGCAGCGCCACCGCCACCGCCGTCGGCGCGGTCACGACCAGCGTCATCAGCCGCAAGGAGTTTCTCGCCGGCGTTCAGGACAAACCGGAAATCGCGCTCGGCATCATGACCCAAATGGCCGAACGCCTGCGCGGCGCCGACAATCAACTCGCCGGCGATGCCCCTGGGACGGTGGCGGGGGCGGCGGCGAAAGCGCCCTTGGAAACCGGCCTGCCGAAACAGGTGAGCCCGGACCAAGGCGACGACGGTGCCGGCCTGGCCCCGGCCGCGAAAAAGGGATTCCTGAGCGGGCTGTTTGACTTCAAAGACCTGCCCAAGATCGAACGCATCGAGGTCCAGGTGGCGCCGTTGGCGGGGGACCAGGGCAACAAACACACCAAGGCCATCGTCCGCGGGTTGGCAAAACGCAAGGGCCTTAGGGCGCGGATGCTCAAAAAACCATTGCCGGACAACCCCGATGCCGAGCCCGGGGCCCAACAAAAGGCCCGGGAAGCGGCGGCCCGAAAGGCGATGGCGGAAACCGAATCCGACCTGTTGATCTGGGGCGAAGTGATGGCGACGGGCCTGACCATGCATCTGAAATTCATTCCCTTCGCCACCTGGAACGACGCCCCGCCCGGCAGCTTCACCGCCGATACCATTCTGCCCCTGCCCACTGACCTGCTCCGCCGTTTGCCGATTTTCTCTATGCCGGCGCCTTGGCGGCGATGATCCCTAAATCCGAAGGCACGGCGGCGGCGCTGACCCGCGACCGGCCCCTGGCGCTGGACAACGCGCGGGCGGTGCTCAGCGACCTTTCCCAGGACCTGACCGGCCGCGAAAAGGCCTGGCTGCGGGCATGCTATGCCAACGCGCTGACGACGGTGGCGTTCCAACGCGGCGACATCGGGCTGTTTGAAGGCGCCCGCGACGCCTACCAGGAATGCCTTGCGATCTTGGGCGAGGACGAAGCGCCGTTTGAATGGGCGATCTTCCAAAAGCACCTGGCCGCCGTCCTTAAGGCCATTGCCGAGCGAACCAACAACAAGGAGCTTCTTGGCGAGGCCGCCGACACCTTCCGCGCCGCCCTGAAGGGGCTGGACCGTGACGACCACCCGTTCGAATGGGCGGCGGTGCAAAACCGCCTAGGCGAGGCCCTGTTCCGGCTCGATTTCGAAAGCGGCGACATCGAGATGCTGAAGCATGCGCTCGGCGCCTTTCAATCCTCGCTGCAGGTCTTCACCCGCACCAAGACGCCGATGCGCTGGGCCGAGGCCATGGATAACCTGGCCCAGGTCACGCAGGTGCTGGGCGAACAGCTTAAAAATTCCGAGGCCCTGGAAAAAGCCGCCCAGGCCTGCCGCGCCGCGCTGGAAGTGCGGACCAAAACCGAGGTGCCGTTATTGTGGGCGGCGACCCAGAACAACCTGGGCTCGGCCTTGTTCCTGTTGGGTAAAATGACCAAGGCCTTGGATCACCTGCAGGGCTCAGTTGAGGCCTTCGATCTGGCCGGCGGCGTCTACCGGGCCAGAGGCATGGAAAAAATGGTCGCCGTCACCGAAAAAAATCTCGAACACGTCAACCAACTGCTCAACCAATTGGCGCCGAAAGACCTTCCCCCCATGGACTGGGAAGACGACGAATAAGCGCAAGTGGGACACTTATTATTGGGGTTTAAAAAATTTTTCCGGTGGCACGCTTGCGGGCGCCCAGCCGGGCCATTATATTCCCGCCGTCGGTCATATTATCGACATAATTAACCGTATCTTTGACAGCCGCTGTCCAGGCGATGGCGCGGCGACCGGGTTAAATAAATAATAAACAGGAAACACTGGGCATCACGACCATGGCGGAGAAAATCGCTCTTAAGGGCCTGACCAAACGGTTCGGTCCGATCCTGGCCGTTGACAATATTTCCATGTCGGTGGCCACCGGCGAGGTCTTGGGATTCTTGGGCCCCAACGGCGCCGGAAAATCGACGACCATGCGGATGCTGACCGGCTTCATTGAGCCGACGTCGGGCACCGCCGAGATTTGCGGCCTGGACGTCACCCGCCATCCCGTCGAAATTAAACGCCGCATCGGTTATCTGCCGGAAGGCGCGCCCACCTACGGCGACATGACGCCGGAATCCTATCTCGGCTTCATTGCCGAAATCCGCGGCTTCGACGGGCCCGAAATTCGCCGCCGCATCGAGGCCGTCACCGAAAAGGTCAATATCGGCAGCGTGCTGCGCCAGCCCATCGATACCCTGTCGAAGGGATTCAAGCGCCGCGTCGGGATCGCCCAGGCGATGCTGCACGACCCCGAAATCCTGATCATGGACGAACCCACCGACGGCCTGGACCCCAACCAGAAACACCAGGTGCGGAAATTGATCCGCGACATGTCCGCCGACCGGGCGATCATCATTTCCACCCATATCCTCGAAGAGGTCGAAGCGGTTTGTTCGCGCGCCGTCATCATCGCCCACGGCCGCCTGTTGGCGGACGGCACGCCCGAGGAGTTGCTGTCCCGCGCGCCTGACCATAACGCCGTGATGATCATCGTCGAATCCGACAAGGCCGAGGCCATCAAAAAATCCCTGGACGGCCTCGATGCCGTCAAAACCACCAAGACCGAAAAGGCCGCAAATGGCGCCACCCGCCTGGTGATCCGGCCCAAAAAGGGCAAGCTGATCGCCGACGACGTCAGCCAATTATTGCGGTCCAAGAAAATCCCGGTGCGCGAAATGTTCGTCGAGCGGGGTTCTTTGGATGATGTCTTCCGCAAAATCACGCAGGACGGAAAATCTGCCGGAGGTGGGGCCAATGCGTAACATCGCGATCATCGCCAAGCGTGAAATCAAAGGCTATTTCACCACCCCGCTGGCGTATATCTTCATCGTCATTTTCCTGGCCTTGTCCGGCGCCTTCGCCTTTTACATCGGCGGCTTCTTCAGCCGCGAACAGGCCAGTCTGCAGCCGTTCTTCCTGTATCACCCGTGGCTTTACCTGATGCTGGTGCCGGCCATCGCCATGCGTTTGTGGGCGGAGGAGCGCAAGACCGGCACCATCGAAATTCTGATGACGCTGCCGATTTCCACCTCCGAAGCGGTGCTCGGCAAATACCTGGCGGCGTGGGGGTTCACCGGCATCGCCCTGGCGTTGACGTTTCCCATGTGGATCACCGTCAACGTGCTCGGCGACCCCGACAACGGCGTCATCCTGGCCGGCTATCTGGGCAGCTTTTTCATGGCCGGCGCGTTTATGGCCATCGGTTCGTGTATTTCGGCGCTGACCAAGAATCAGGTCATTGCCTTCATCGTCGCCGCCACCGTCTGTTTCCTGTTCACCATGAGCGGCCTGGAACTGGTGTTGAGCTTCTTCCGCGGCTGGGCGCCGGAGGTGTTGGTGCGGACCATTGCCTCGATGAGCTTTCTCACCCACTTCGGCGCCGTCTTAAAGGGGGTCATCGACGTCAGAGACGTGATCTTCTTCGCAACCCTGATTGCCTTTTGGCTGTTCGCCAATGTCATCATCATCGACCTTAAGAAGGCGGCCTGATCCGATGCGCCGGCTTGAATCCATGGAACGCTCGAAACTGGCCGTCATCGGGCTGGCGCTCGGCGTTGTTCTTTTCTTCGCCGTCAACGTTTTTTCCAACGCCACCTTCCAGGCGGCGCGCCTCGACCTGACCGAAGGAAAGCTGTTCACCCTATCGGGCGGCACCCTGAAAGTGCTGGGCTCCAGCGGTGAGCCGATTTCGCTGAAGCTTTATTTTTCCAGGCTTTTGGGTGAACGCAGCCCCCAGCACGCCATCTATTTCGAACGCATCCGGGAGCTGTTGGAACGCTATCAGGATATTTCCGGCGGCAGAGTCCAACTTGAAGTGATCAACCCGGAACCCTTTTCCGACGACGAGGACCGCACCGTCGCCGCCGGCCTACAGGGGATTCCATTGAACGAGGCCGGCGATCTCGGCTATTTCGGCCTTTCCGCCTCCAACAGCACCGACGACAAAGCCGGAATCCCGTTTTTCACACCGGAGCGGGAAACCTTCCTGGAATA